>CAYWLM010000077.1:0-13445 GCA_964459125.1 uncultured Methylomonas sp.
ATTCTCTAGATCAGGTCGGTCGACTAACTCAACGTATGCCATAGGCGCTTTATCTCCAGTACGAAATCCGCACTTCATAATACGCAAATAACCACCAGGACGTTCTCTATAACGTGGACCTAGCTCGTTGAATAATTTAGTTACGACTTCACGATCTCTTAATTTAGAAAATGCTATACGACGATTTGCAACTGAATCATTTTTAGATAATGTCAGAAGAGGCTCAGCCATTGAGCGCAATTCCTTTGCCTTCGGCAAAGTAGTTCTAATTAATTCTTTATCAAATAAAGAAGTTGTCATATTACTAAACATTGCTTTTCTATGACTACTATTTCTATTTAATTGTCTACCAGACTTACGATGTCTCATACGATTAAACCTTGTTTTGTTATAAAACCGCTTGAGATTGCTCAAGCAAATTTTCAGGCGGCCAGTTCTCTAGTCGCATTCCTAAAGAAAGTCCCTTTAGTGCTAACACATCTTTAATTTCTGTTAGCGACTTTCTACCTAAATTCGGTGTTTTCAATAATTCAAATTCAGTACGCTGAATTAAATCACCGATATAATATATATTTTCTGCTTTCAGACAGTTTGCTGATCTAACAGTTAGCTCTAAATCGTCAACTGGACGTAAAAGATTTGGATCTATTTGCTCAACAGGCTCAACAACTTCCTCAGGTACTTGCTCATTAACTTTTTCAAAATCAACAAACACTGATAATTGATCATGTAAGATTGTTGCAGCAAGCTTAATTGTCGATTCCGGATCAATCGTTCCATTAGTTTCTAACTCAATGATCAACCTATCCAGATTAGTACGTTGTTCGACACGAGTTGTCTCAACACTATAAGCAACCTTGGAGACTGGACCATAAGAGGCATCAACCTGCAAAGCTCCCACTACACCAACACCCAAACCTTCAGTGCGGGTATTAGAAGGCTCATACCCACGACCACGTTGAATATTAATTTTCATGGTTAACTCGCCTTCTTCAGTTAAATTAGCAATAACTAAATCAGGATTAATGATTTCAACATCGTGTGAAACTTTGATATCTGCTGCAGTAACAGGACCTGAACCACTTTTAGTCAAGCTTAAAGTAACTTCATTCCCTGAATGTAAGATAACAGCCAATTGTTTTAAATTCAGTAAGATATCAATAACATCTTCTTGAACACCTTCAATTACAGAATACTCATGTTCGGCATTTTCAATCTCAGCGCTAACGACGGCACAACCAGGGATTGAAGAAAGAAGTACTCTTCTTAATGCATTTCCTAAAGAGTGACCAAAACCTCTTTCTAAAGGCTCAATAACAATTCTTGAATGATTAATTGATTTACTAACAACGTCAACCAGCTGAGGTTTTAATAAACCAGTAACAGCACTATGCATTTAAAACCCCGACAATATTATTTAGAATATAATTCAACAACCAGCTGCTCATTAATATCAGAACCCAAATCAGCACGATCAGGTAATGAATTAAATGAGCCAGAGAAATCCTTTGGATTTACTTCTAGCCACGCCGGAAATCCATATTGGTCAGCAACTGTTAGTGAATCAGCAATACGCACTTGCTTTTTTGCTTTTTCTCTAATCGAAACTTTATCGCCAACAGAAACTTGCGCAGATGGTATATTGATAATAGCGTCATTAACCAAAATTGATTTGTGACTCACTAATTGTCTTGCCTCAGCTCTAGTACAAGCAAAGCCCATTCTATAAACAACATTATCAAGCCTAGACTCTAAGAGATTTAAAAGGTTTAAACCTGTTGCACCTTTTTGTAGATCTGCTGATTTATAGTAATTTCTGAATTGCTTCTCAAGAATACCATATATACGTCTGATACGTTGCTTAGCTCTTAACTGAGTTGCATAGTTAGAGTCACGAGCACGCTTAGTTCCATGCTGCCCAGGGCGTTGATCTAATTTACATTTACCTTCGAGCGATTTACCTCTGCTTTTTAAAAACAGATCAGTACCTTCACGCCGACTTAATTTACAAGTGGGTCCTACATATCTAGCCATTTTATACTCCTAACTATACCCTACGCTTTTTCGGTGGACGACAACCATTATGTGGAATTGGCGTAACATCAACGATGCTGCCGATTTTAAACCCTAGGTTATTGAATGATCTTACTGCAGACTCACGACCTGGCCCTGGACCTTTGATCATGACATCAAGATTTTTCATGCCGTATTCCTGAGCTACTTTGCCTGCGTTTTCTGCAGCAACCTGAGCAGCAAAAGGTGTACTTTTCCTGGATCCTCTAAAACCAGAACCACCAGAAGTCGCCCATGATAAGGCATTTCCTTTACGATCAGTAATTGTAACTATAGTATTATTGAAAGTTGCATGAATATGCGCAATGCCATCAGCAATTTCTTTTTTTATCTTCTTTTTTGTGCGATTTGAACTAGCCATATTTATAACTTATCTTATTTTCTAATAGGTTTACGTGGGCCTTTTCTAGTACGAGCGTTTGTTCTCGTTCTTTGACCACGTAATGGTAGTCCACGTCTATGACGAATACCACGGTAACAACCAAGATCCATTAAACGCTTAATGTTCATTGACACTTCGCGTCGTAGATCACCCTCAACGACAATTTTTGCGATAGCTCCACGAATAGCTTCTAATTGCTCTTCGTTCAACTCTTTAATTTTAATTGTCCGTTCTATACCAACTTCTTTACAGATATTAATTGCAGTTGGCTTACCAATACCATAAATAGCAGTTAAACCAATCTCTGCATGTTTATGATCTGGTACATTAATTCCGGCAATTCGTGCCATCTAGATACTCCTAATGCGGTACTCTAAAGTCAAGCGATCAATTATAGCACTTGTATCTTATAAAGCAATAAAAAAATTACCCTTGACGTTGTTTATGACGTCCATCCGTACAAATCACCCTAACTACTCCAGCTCTTTTAACAACTTTACAGTTACGGCATATTTTTTTTACAGAAGCTCGTACTTTCACAGCTCACCCCTTATGATTAATAAATTATTTTTTTAAATTTGCTTTGCTCATTAGACCTTCATACTGCTGAGACATAAGATGTGTTTGCATTTGCGAAACAAAATCCATAACTACCACCACTATAATCAGTAATGATGTCCCACCAAAATAGAAAGGTACGTTCCAATAAACAATTAAAAACTCAGGTAATAGACAAACTGCTGTTATATAGAAAGCTCCAATCAACGTTAAACGTGTCATGACCTTATCAATATATATTGCGGTTTGCTCACCCGGCCTGATTCCAGGCAAAAAAGCACCTGATTTTTTTAAATTATCTGCAGTTTCTGTTGAATTAAATACCAGTGCAGTATAAAAGAAACAGAAAAATACAATCGCGACGGTATATAACATGACATATAACGGCTGTCCTGGGGATATTGATGTTGCAATATCCTGCAACCAGCCAAAACCTTCTGAACTACTAAACCAACCCGCAATTGTAGCTGGAAATAAAATGATACTGGAAGCAAAAATTGGTGGAATAACACCCGCCATATTAAGCTTAAGCGGCAAAAAACTGCTTTGCCCAGCATACATTCTTTTACCCTGCTGACGCTTAGGATAGTTTATAACGATTCTTCTTTGTCCGCGCTCAACAAAAACAACCAAAGCTGTCACTGCAATACTCAATAAAAAGAGTAAAACAATAAACGCTCCATTTAACTCACCCGTTCTTGCTAACTCTAACGTCCCGCCAATAGCAGAAGGCAAACCAGAAACGATACCCGCAAAGATTATTAGCGATATACCATTACCTAAGCCACGCTCAGTTATTTGCTCACCTAGCCACATCAGGAAAATAGTTCCCGCAACTAAAGTTATAGCAGTAATTACTATAAACTGGATACCAGGATTAATAACAACAGGTAAACCACCGGCGGTTTGATTTTGTAATGCAACAGAAACACCGATCGCCTGAAAAGTTGCTAATACGACGGTACCATATCGAGTATATTGAGATATCTTGCGCCGACCAGACTCTCCTTCTTTTTTTATCTGCTCTAATGCAGGAATAACAATTGCCATTAACTGCATAATAATAGAGGCAGAAATATAAGGCATAATTCCCAAAGCAAAAAGACTTAATCTTTTTAATGCACCACCCGAAAACATGTTGAACATGTCAAAGATAGAACCTTCTTGCTGCTTGAACATCAAAGCCAAAGCTTCTGGATCAATTCCAGGTACTGGAATATGCGCTCCGACGCGGTAAACAAAAAAAGCGCCAAGAACGAAAAACAATCTTGATCGCAATTCAGAAGTTTTATCTAATTTCTCTTTCATTTGCGCGCTAGATCTACTCACTTTTATTCCTCTACTTTTCCACCAGCAGCTTCAACACTTGCTTTAGCTCCAGCTGTTGCTTTGATACCTTTCAAGGTAACTGCAGATGATATTTCACCAGATTTGATAAGCTTCGCTACTTTTGTAAAAGCAGGAACTATATTTGCCTTAATTAGATCGTCAAGTGTTACTACTTCCTGAGCTAATTTAGCAATTTCACTTAATCTAACTTCAGAAGTAAATTTTGCTTTTCTTGAACTAAAACCAACTTTAGGCAAGCGTTTTTGCAAAGGCATTTGACCACCTTCAAAACCGACCTTGTGAAATCCACCACTACGTGATTTTTGACCTTTATGCCCACGTCCACAAGTTTTCCCAAGTGTTGAGCCGATTCCTCGCCCCACTCTCTTGCGATCTTTTTTTGAACCTTCGGCAGGTTTTATTGTATTTAAATACATTAGACTTCCTCTACTGTAACCATATAAGAGACTTTATTGATCATGCCTCTATTTTCAACAGTATCGATTACCTCAACCGTATGGTTGATGCGTCTTAAACCTAAACCTTGTAAACAAGCTTTATGATTTTTCAAGCGACCGATACTGCTCTTTGTCATTGTAACGCGTAATTTTTTATCTGCCATGTCGATTACCCTGTGATCTTTTCAACTGATAAACCACGTTTAGCAGCAATTTGTTCCGCATTATTCATATGTGCCAGGCCATCAATAGTTGCTCGCACAACATTAATCGGATTATTAGTTCCGATACATTTAGCCAAGACATTGTGAACGCCAACAGCCTCAAAAACTGCACGCATAGGGCCGCCAGCAATAATACCTGTACCTTCTGTAGCGGGCTGCATAAACACTTTTGCTGCGCCTACTTCAGACATAATTGAATATTGCAAAGTATCACCTTTTAGAGCAACTTTATGCATATTTTTTCTTGCTTGCTCTAGTGATTTTTGTATCGCTATGGGCACTTCTTTTGCTTTACTAACCCCATAACCTACATTGCCATCTCCATCGCCTACTACTGTAAGCGCAGTAAATCCAAAAACTCTACCGCCTTTAACAACTTTTGCGACCCTACGGACAGAAACTAATTTTTCCTGTAATCCGTCTGAATTCGCTTGTTGAGGTGCATTTGCCATTATTATCCCCTAGAACTTCAAGCCAGCTTCGCGAGCAGCATCAGCTAATGCTTTTACACGGCCATGATATTTAAAACCAGAACGATCAAAAGTTACTTCAGTAATTCCTGCAGCGATTGCTTTATCCGCCACTGCTTTACCTACTAAAACCGCTGATTCAATATTACCAGTACTCTTTACAGCTGATTTGATATCAGCCTGAGTAGTAGAGGCGCTAGCTACTGTAACAGTTCCATTCTCAGTAATTACCTGAGCATATATATGTTTCGATGTTTTATGCACTGATAAACGATTAGTACCCAATCTTTTAATGTTGGATCTAAGTTTTAGTGCTCTTTTCATTCGAGATGATTTTTTATTCATTTTGTTAGCCTATTTTTTCTTAGCGTCTTTTCTAACAATATGCTCATCAGCATACTTAACACCCTTACCTTTATAAGGCTCAGGAGGCCTATACGCTCTGATATCCGCAGATACTGCACCAACAAGTTGTTTATCTATACCCTTAACAACTATATCAGTTTGACTTAGCGCTTCGATTTCAATCCCTTCCGGCATTGGATATTCAATTGGATGAGAAAAACCAAGGCTTAAGTTAAGTATTTTACCTTTTACCTGGGCTCTATAACCAACACCAACAAGAGTCAGTTTCTTTTCAAAACCATTTGTTACTCCAGAAACCATATTCGCAACATTAGCACGAGTCGTCCCTGCTAGAGCAGTCGCTTTTTTATTATTTTGATCCCACTTCATGTTAATTGTCGACTCAGACATATCTAATTCAACTAATGGATGCTTTTGCATGCTTAGCTGCCCCTTAGAGCCTTTAACTGAAACTGTAGAACCCTCAACCTTTACTTCAACACCAGTTGGTATAGTGATTGGGCTTTTTGCAATTCTAGACATAAATTTCCCCTAACCCTAACAAACTGTACAAAGTACTTCACCGCCATGACCAATTGCACGAGCCGCGCGATCTGTCATAACACCTTTAGAAGTAGATACGATTGCAACACCTAAACCACCAAGAACCTTGGGTAATTCATCTTTTGATTTGTAGACACGTAAACCAGGCTTGCTTATACGCTTTACCTTTTCGATTACGGGTTTACCATTGTAATATTTTAATTCTACTGACATAGATACATGCGTACCCGTAGTCTCTGTAGAGTAGTTACTAATATAACCTTCGTCCTTCAAAACTTTTGCAATTGCAACTTTAAGTTTAGAAGACGGCATATTAACGTTAATTTTGCCTGCAGACTGCCCATTTCTGATGCGGGTAAGCATGTCTGCAACTGGATCTGTCATGCTCATATTATTTTCTCCAATTCTAACTAGTCGATTACCAGCTGGCTTTAGTCAAGCCTGGTACATCCCCACGCATAGTGGCTTCTCTAAGCTTGTTTCTGCTCAGGCCAAATTTGCGATAAAAACCATGAGGACGGCCGGTGATATTACATCTGTTACGCAATCGGGCTGCACATGAATCTCTGGGCAACTTTTGCAATGCTAGACTAGCTTCATCCTTGTCTTGAATTGAAGCATTTGGATCTCGTATGATTTCTTTTAAAGAAGCTCTTTTTGCTTCATACTGTTTTACCAGTTTAACTCGCTTATGTTCACGAGCTATCATTGATTTTTTAGCCATATCTGTTAGCTCTTAAATGGAAAGTTAAACTGCTTCAACAAAGCAAGACCTTCTTCGTTTGTTGTAGCGGTTGTAGTGATACAAATGTCCATACCACGCAAAGTGTCAATCTTATCGTAATCAATTTCCGGAAAGATAATTTGCTCGGTGACACCCATGCTATAGTTACCACGACCATCAAAGCTTTTAGGACTTAAACCTCTAAAATCACGTATTCTAGGAATCGCTATAGTAATCAAGCGATCAAGAAATTCATACATTTTATCTGATCTAAGCGTCACTTTACAGCCAATTGGCATATCATCACGTATTTTAAAACCCGCTATGGATTTACGTGACAATGTAACAACAGGTTTTTGACCACTTATTTTTTCCATATCACTAAGTGCGGCCTGGACAACTTTTTTGTCTGCAACAGCCTCACCTATACCCATATTTAGAGTAATTTTAGTAATTTTAGGAGCTTGCATTATTGATGTGTATTTGAACTGTTCCATCAATGCAGGCAATACTTTTTGTTTATAATCTTCTTGTAATCTAGCCATGATTATACCTACACATCAATAATTTCATTATTAGATTTAAAATAACGGACTTTCTTGCCATCTTCCAAAGTTTTAAAGCCTACTTTATCTGCAGCCTTGGCAGCAGGATTGTAGAGCGCAACATTTGATTTATGGATGGGCATTTCTTTTTCAATTATGCCGCCTTGAACACCAGCGTTAGGGTTTGGTTTTTGATGTTTTTTAACTTGATTAACACCTTCAACCAAAATCTTTTCATTTAAGAATTTGCTGATCCGTCCTCGTTTGCCCTTATCTTTACCGATAAGAACGATGACTTCGTCACCTTGTTTAAGTTTTTGCATATTTAAGACCCTTACAATACTTCTGGCGCAAGAGAAATTATTTTCATAAATTTCTCATTTCTTAACTCACGTGTCACAGGCCCAAAAATACGTGTGCCTAATGGTTGAAGTTGAGCGTTTAATATAACCGCAGCATTGCCATCAAATCTTATAAGCGAGCCATCAGTTCTGCGTACACCCTTTCTGGTACGGACAACTAAAGCATTATAAACTTCGCCTTTCTTAACTCTGCCGCGTGGGATTGCGTCTTTAATACTGACTTTAATAATATCCCCAATCGCAGCATACCTTCTATGCGACCCGCCGAGAACTTTGATACACATGACCTTTTTTGCGCCGCTGTTATCAGCGACATCAAGGTTAGTTTGCATCTGAATCATTATTTAATACCTAATTTACTTTTAGTAGTAATTTAAAACAGTTGATCAGCTCACTTTCGAGACTACTTCAACTAATTTAAACGTTTTATTTTTTGAATACGGACGACATGATGCAATTGTCACTACATCACCTTCGTTACACAGATTATTCTCATCATGTGCGAATAACTTTGTAGATCTTTTAATATATTTACCGTAAACAGGATGTTTAACAAGTCGCTCTACTAAGACCGTGACTGTTTTATCCATTTTGTTACTTACCACACGTCCAGTGATGGTACGTGCTTTTTCTGCATTATCACTCATTATGCTGTTCTCGCCATTTCATTTACGATTGTTTGAACACGAGCAATGTTTCTTCTAACCTTTTTTACTTGATCAGGTTTAGTTAATTGCCCAGTGTTTTTTTGCATACGTAAATTAAATTGTTCACGTCCTAGTTCAACCAGAGTTGAATTTAGTTCTTCTGCACTTTTCTGACGTAATTCAGTTACTTTCATTACAGTACCGTCCTAACTACAAATTTAGTTTTAACAGGTAATTTTGCCGCTGCTAAGGTAAACGCTTCACGAGCCAAAGTCTCAGACACACCCTGTAATTCATATAACATTGTTCCTGGTTTGATTTGAGCTATCCAGTATTCAACACTACCTTTACCTTTACCCATACGAACTTCTAAAGGTTTTTTGGTAATCGGTTTATCAGGAAAGATTCTAATCCACATCTTTCCATCACGCTTACAATGTCTGCTTATTGCTCTACGAGCCGCTTCAATTTGACGGGCAGTAATTCTACCACGATCAACTGATTTAAGTCCATATTCACCAAAGCTGACTGATGATCCACGAACTGCGATACCAGTGTTTCTTAATTTATGTTGTTTACGAAATTTCGTTCTTTTAGGTTGAAGCATGATATTTTCCCTTCACCTATTTTTTAGTTTTAGTTTTTTCTGAATTTTCTAAAGCTGGGTCTACATTAAAAACCTCACCTTTAAAAATCCAGACTTTAATTCCAATAATACCGTAAGTAGTATTGGCCTCAGCGACACCGTAATCTATATCCGCTCTTAAGGTATGCAGAGGAACTCGTCCTTCTCTATACCATTCGCTACGTGCAATTTCAGCACCGTTTAAACGACCGCCAAGATTAATTTTGATACCTTCAGCACCTAAACGCATAGAATTGGTAACCGCTCGCTTCATAGCGCGACGATACATAATTCTTTTTTCTAATTGCTGAGCAATACTTTCAGCAACCAGTTTTGCATCTAATTCAGGCTTTCTAATCTCTTCAACATTCATTTGTACTGGAATGCCCATCATCTTAGAGACTTCTTTACGTAACAAATCAATATCTTCGCCTTTTTTGCCAATAACAATACCAGGGCGTGCCGTATGTACTGTTATATGAGCATTGTTCGCAGGACGATTTATTTGTATACGACTAACAGATGCATGTGCTAATTTCTTGGAAATATAGTCACGCACTGTTAAATCCTGATGCAAAAAAACAGGAAAATCTTTGCTATTTGCATACCATCTTGAAGTGAAATCCTTGACTATTCCAAGTCTGATTCCGGTTGGATGTACTTTTTGACCCATTTCTCTGCCCCTACTCGAACTCTGCGACTTTAACTGTAATATGACAAGTACGTTTCAAAATCTGATTTGCACGACCTTTAGCTCTTGCTCTAAATCTCTTTAGAGTAGTTGCTTCATCTACAAACACAGTTGAAACTTTTAACTCATCAATATCTATACTTTCATTATGCTCTGCATTCGCAATCGCTGATTCAAGTACTTTCTTAGTAATCGCAGCTGCCTTTTTTGTACTAAACTTCAATACATTCAAAGCTTCTTCGACCTTTAGTCCTCTGATTTGATTTGCAACCAATCTCGCTTTTTGAGCAGAAAGTGGTGCATTACTTAATTTAGCTGAAACTTCCATTACACACCCTTATCTTGACTTTTTATCAGCCAAATGGCCTTTGTATGTACGAGTCGGCGCAAATTCACCCAATTTATGCCCCACCATATTTTCCGAGACTAGCACGGGAATATGCTGGCGACCATTATGCACAGCTATTGTTAAGCCTAACATTTCAGGTGATATCATTGATCGTCTAGACCAAGTCTTAATCGGTTTCCTGCTATTGCTACTGACTGCATCATCAACTTTTTTTTGTAAATGATGATCAATAAAAGGACCTTTTTTAATTGAACGTGGCACTTTATTAATTCCTCTCTAACGCTTGTTACGACGTCTAACAATCATCTTGTCAGTACGCTTGTTTTTTCTGGTTTTATAACCTTTGGTTGGCATCCCCCAGGGAGAAACGGGATGTCTACCACCCGAGGTTCTGCCTTCACCACCACCGTGTGGATGATCTACTGGATTCATCACAACACCACGAACAGTTGGACGCACTCCGCGCCACCGTGTTGCACCAGCTTTACCGAGTGATCTTAGATTATGTTCTGAGTTTGAAACTTCACCAATAACTGCTTTACAATCTGCCAATACTTTACGCATTTCGCCTGAACGCAAACGCAAAGTAACATGCGCGCCTTCTTTTGCAATTAGCTGCGCTGATGTTCCAGCACTACGCGCCATTTGCGCACCTTTCCCTGGCTTAAGTTCAACACAATGAATCACAGAACCTAAAGGCATATTACGCAGAGACATACAATTACCCGGCTTAACAGGCGCACTCTCTGAAGAAATTATTTCCTGACCAGCGGCTACACCTTTAGGTGCAATAATATATTTACGCTCGCCGTCTTTATATAAGACTAGAGCTATATTAGCTGTTCTATTCGGATCATATTCCAGACGCTCTACAACAGCCGGAATGTCCATCTTGCTGCGTTTAAAATCTATAATACGGTAGCTTTGCTTATGCCCGCCACCGATATGACGAGTAGTAATGCGTCCATTATTATTACGCCCACCACTCTTACTTTTTTTGCTTAGTAAAGCCGCATGTGGTTTACCTTTATGTAAATCATTATGCTTTACTCTTACGACAAACCTAGAACCTGGCGATGTCGGTTTTGATTTTACAATAGCCATTTACCCTACCGTTTATATTCTTTTACTTTCAATTATGCTGCTGAGAAATCTATATCATGACCTGGCTTAAGCTTAACGTATGCTTTTTTCCAGTCCGATCTCTTGCCCATAAAGCGACCAAATCTCTTTGTTTTTCCTTTAACATTTAATAGTTGAACTTTTTCAACCTCAACATTAAACATTAATTCAACAGATTTTTTCACTTGTAATTTTGTCGCCTGATTTGCTACCTTAAACACAAATCTATTGTCATTCTCTGCTGCAACAGTGCTCTTTTCAGATACCACTGGTGCCTTTATAACATTTGAAAGATTAAACTCTACACTCATGATAACTGCGCCTCAATTGCTTTCAACGCTGCAGGTGTAGCAATAACACTATCCGCAGCAATTAACATAACAGGATCAAGTTCGTTTGCAGTAGTAACTTCTAGGTTTGCAACATTTCTTGAAGATAAGTAGATATTCTCAGTTAACTCATCCGCAATAATTAAAACCCGAATCTTACTTAAGTCTTTCAATTTTGCAACCAACTCTTTAGTTTTTGGAGTCGTAGGCATGATATCAGAACTAACTAGCAAACGATTCTGGCGTAGCAATTCGGATAATATCGAACGAATTCCAGCGCGGTACATCTTTTTATTTAGCTTTTGATCAAAAGATCTTGGCTGTGCTGCGAAAGTTGCACCACCGCCTCTCCAAAGCGGACTGCGTATTGTACCAGATCTTGCCCGGCCTGAACCTTTTTGTTTCCAAGGCTTAGCTCCACCACCGCTAACGGCAGCTCTATTTTTTTGTGCTTTTGTTCCGGAACGCTGGCCAGCCATGGTCTTTGTAGCTAACTGATGAATCAGAGCTTCATTATATTCACGCCCAAAAACATCTGCACTAACCTCTACTTCACCCGCAGAGTCTGCACTATTAAGTGCTGGTATTTTGACACTCATGACCTATCCTTTATTTTTTTTCTTTACTGCTGGCGTTAATATAACATCACCGCCTTTAGCACCAGGTATCGCACCCTTAACCAATATAAGATTTCTTTCAGTATCAATTGAATGAATAGTCAGGTTTTGTGTAGTAACTGTTGCAGCCCCCATATGACCAGACATTTTCTTTCCCTTGAATACTCTACCTGGCGTTTGACACATACCAATAGAACCATTTGATCTATGCGATAGTGAGTTACCGTGAGTTGCATCCTGCATACCAAAATTATGCCGCTTTATACCACCTTGAAAACCTTTACCGATACTAGTCCCTTGAACATCAATAACTTGTCCATCGACAAAAAGACCAACTGATAACTCAGATCCAACTTCCAGATCCTCACCCTCACCCTCTTTTAGTCTAAATTCCCACAAGCCGCGACCTGCCGTCATATTTGCTGCTGCATAGTGACCAGCCATCGCCTTATCAACTTTTGATGATTTTTTTTCACCTGCAGCAACTTGTACCGCACGGTAACCATCTGTTTCTAGCCCTTTAAGCTGAGAAACTCTATTTGAATCTATTTGTACAACTGAAACAGGCACTGACACACCATCTTCTGTAAAGACACGTGTCATTCCACATTTACGACCAATTAGACCTAATGACATAATTAAACCCTCAAACTTCTCAAGCTTAAATAAGCTTTATTTTAACGTCGACACCAGCGGCTAAATCTAACTTCATTAGCGTATCAACCGTCTTATCGGTCGGCTCGATAATATCAAGCAGACGTTTGTATGTTCTCAATTCATATTGATCACGTGCATCTTTGTTTACATGCGGTGAAGTTAGAATTGTAAAACGCTCATGTTTTGTTGGTAGCGGAATGGGGCCTTTTACTTGCGCACCAGTTCTTTTTGCTGTTTCAACAATTTCACCCGCAGATTGATCAATTAGTTTATGATCAAATGCTTTCAGGCTTATTCTAATTGTTTGACTTGACATATATATTACTCAATGATTTTTGCAACAACACCCGCACCCACTGTACGACCACCTTCAC
>CAYWLM010000078.1:0-13155 GCA_964459125.1 uncultured Methylomonas sp.
GTGAAGGTGGTCGTACAGTGGGTGCGGGTGTTGTTGCAAAAATCATTGAGTAATAACTTTAAGTAAAGTATAATTATTCATTGTTAGAAGGTTTAAGCGTGTAGGTCAGTGGCTCAATTGGTAGAGCAGCGGTCTCCAAAACCGCAGGTTGGGGGTTCGAGTCCCTCCTGGCCTGCCAACTCGCATTAAACATTAATTATTTTCAAGAAGTTCTCAAATAAACTCATCAAATGAATAGTCAGGCAAAGGAAGTTACAACTAATTTCGATGTGCTAAAATATATTTTGTCTCTTGTGCTGATTAGTGCAGGTGTGGTTGCTTTTTATATGTTTTCAGATTACTCGCAGTTGTACAGGGTGCTGGGTATGGTTGCAATCGTTATTGTTGCGTTAGCAATTATGATGACGACAGGAGTAGGTCATCACTCGTGGGCATTTGCACAGGAAGCGAGACAGGAAGTGCGAAAAGTAGTCTGGCCTACACGCAATGAGACTATGCAAACTACGCTAATGGTGTTTGCCATGGTTATAATCGTCGGCTTTATTATATGGCTTCTGGATACATTTTTATTCTGGGCGATTTCTTCCCTAACAGCTTAAAGAGGTTTAAGGATGGCACTTCGCTGGTATGTTGTTCATGCGTATTCAAATTATGAAAAGAAAGTAAAGCAATCTCTGGAAGAGAAAATTGAAAGAGAGGGTTTAAGTCAATACTTTGGTAAAATTCTGGTTCCAACAGAAGAAGTTGTTGAGATGCGAATGGGGCAACAAAGAAAGAGCGAGAGAAAATTCTTTCCGGGCTATGTTTTAGTGCAAATGGAATTGACTGATGAAACATGGCATTTAGTCAAAGATGAGCCTAGAGTTTTAGGTTTTATTGGTGGTACTTCAGATCGTCCGGCACCTATTTCTGATCAAGAAGCAGATAGGATTCTAAATAGAGTCGAAGAAGGTGTTAATAAACCTAGACCAAAGGTTTTATTTGAAGTTGGCGAGGTTGTTCGTGTCAATGATGGTCCATTTAAAGATTTTAATGGTGAAATCGAAGAAATTAATTACGAAAAAAATAAATTGCGAATTTCTGTGTTAATTTTTGGAAGATCAACTTCAGTGGAACTTGCGTTTAATGAAGTAGAGAAACTTTAAAATAGCACAGCATAAAAAGATTTATATAACGGTCCTCATCAATCGATGGGGATTTTTTATCTATGGGGAGCTGAAAGGCGCGATTACCCAGTCAGGAGTATACAATGGCTAAAGAAGTCACAGCATATATCAAGTTGCAAGTAAAAGCAGGTGAAGCAAATCCAAGTCCACCAGTTGGTCCTGCGTTAGGTCAGCATGGTGTTAATATTATGGAGTTTTGTAAAGCATTTAATGCAAAAACTTCAGATTTAGAAAAAGGTTTGCCTACTCCAGTAGTAATTTCTGTTTACAGTGATAGAAGCTTTACATTTATTACAAAAACACCACCAGCATCAATTTTATTGAAAAAAGCGGTTGGCATAACAAGTGGAAGCAAAAACCCAAATACAGTCAAGGTTGGTAAGGTGACTCGAGAGCAGTTAGAGGAAATTGCAAAAACTAAAATGGAAGATTTGAATGCAACAAATATGGAGTCTGCTGTGAAAATTATTGCCGGCAGTGCGCGTAGCATGGGTCTTGATGTGGAAGGTTTATAATGGCTAAATTATCTAAAAGAGCAAAAATTACTAAAGAAAAAATAGACTCTGCGCGTCAATACCCTTTTACAGAGGCAGTAGCAGTATTAAAAGAGCTGGCAACATCCAAGTTTTCAGAGTCAGTTGATGTGAGTGTTAACTTAGGCATAGATGCAAGAAAATCAGATCAAAATGTTAGGGGTGCTACTTTATTACCTAAAGGCTCTGGTAAAACAGTCAGAGTTGCTGTTTTTACTCAGGGCCCTAACGCTGATGCTGCAAAAGAAGCAGGTGCTGATATCGTCGGTATGGATGATCTTGCAGATCAAGTTAAAAAAGGTCAAATGGATTTTGATGTCGTCATTGCATCCCCTGATGCTATGCGTGTCGTAGGTCAGTTAGGTCAAGTATTAGGTCCGAGAGGTTTAATGCCTAACCCTAAAGTCGGCACTGTAACACCAGATGTTGCTACGGCAGTAAGAAATGCAAAGGCAGGACAAGCTCGCTATCGTACAGATAAAGCAGGCATTGTACATTGTTCAATAGGTAAAATTGCATTTACAGCAGAAGATATTCAAGAAAACCTGCAAGCATTGATTGCTGATTTAGTAAAAGCAAAACCAAGTGCAGCTAAAGGTGTTTATTTAAAGAAAATCAGTCTATCTACTACGATGGGGCCTGGTGTTACTTTGGATCAATCTAGCTTGTCATTATAATAAGCTGGCTTTGCACGAGACATTCATGGCTCGATAAAGTAGCGAAATGGAAGATTTTTTTCCATTTCTTACTCTGTAGAAAAGTCTTAGAAAAAGTTTACGACATGTTTTTTAGTAGTAATACTTGTTACAAATTATAAAGAATTTTTGGTTACCAGCTTTATTGGTAGCCATCAAAGACCGTAGGTGCTTAGCTTAAATTTAACCAGCCTACGTAGATGGGAGCTGAAACTGGGGAACTGGTGAATGACCCGTTGGGCGCATCTCAACGAGATGCGGTGTGTAAACCTGATGAAAATCAGTAATAACGGAGAAAGTTGTGGCCTTAGCATTAGATGGCAAAAAAGCTGTCGTAGATGAAGTTGCTCCATACGCAGCTAAAGCGCATTCTGCAGTTGCAGCTGAATATCGCGGACTTACAGTAGCTGAATTAACTAAGTTACGAACAGTTGCAAGAGAAACAGGCGTTTATTTGCGTGTAGTAAAAAATACATTAGCTAAACGAGCAGTCGCCGGCACTCAATTTGAATGTATGCAAGAGAAAATGGTCGGACCATTGATACTTGCATTTTCAATGGAAGATCCAGGTTCTGCAGGTCGTTTAATCAATGATTTTGCTAAAACCAATAAAAAGCTTATTGCCAAAATCGTTTCTATCGATGGGCAAGCATACGATGGTTCAGAATTAGCTCGTTTAGCTAGCTTACCAACACGTGATCAAGGTATTAGCTTGATTATGGCGTTAATGTTAGCTCCTGTTGAGAAGTTAGCGCGTACTTTACTTGCTTTAAAAGAGAAGAATGATACGACTGAATCAAATACAGAAAGCGTAGTAGAAGCGGTAGCAGAGTAAACTTTATAAACCAGTTTAAAACCAATTATTTAGAGGAACAAACAATGGCAATCTCACAAGAAGAGATCTTGGAAGCAGTATCGAACATGACTGTTATGCAAATCGTTGATTTAATTTCAGCGATGGAAGAAAAGTTTGGCGTTTCAGCTGCAGCAGTGGCAGCAGCTCCAGCAGCAGGTGGAGATGCTGGTGCAGCAGAAGAACAAACTGAATTTGATGTTGTAATGACGTCTTTTGGTTCCAATAAAGTAGCCGCAATTAAAGTGGTACGTGCCCTTACTGGATTAGGCTTGAAAGAAGCTAAAGCAGCAGTAGAAGGCTGTCCAGTTACATTGAAAGAAGGTGTTAGCAAAGCAGAAGCTGAAGAAGTAAAAGCTACTTTAGAAGAAGCTGGTACTACTGTCGAAATTAAATAATTTTGACCAAATATCATAGGCAGCAATGCCTATAATATGGGCTGGTGATTACTTAAGTGGTCACCGGCCTTTTACTGTTTTAATGCCCCGAATTCAGAAACCTACTCTTGACAAAGGATAAGGACGTAATATGGCCTACACTTTTACTGAAAAAAAACGCCTCAGAAATAATTTTGGAAAAGCAAATGAAGTTCTTGACGTTCCTTATTTGCTGGAAACGCAAATCAACTCTTATGCTGGTTTTTTACAAACTGGTATAAAGCCAGCAAAAAGAAAAGATGCTGGTCTACATGCGGCATTTTCCAGTGTATTCCCGATACATAGTCATTCTGGCTATGCTGTTTTGGAATACGTCAAATATCGATTAGGCGAGCCTGTTTTTGATGTGCGTGAATGTCAGCAGCGTGGCGCGACTTACGCAGCACCATTGCGCGTAATCGCGCGTTTGGTTATTTATGATAAAGATGCACCAGGCAGTACCAAGGTTGTTAAAGATATAAGAGAGCAAGAAGTATACATGGGTGAATTACCCTTAATGACAGAGAATGGAACATTTGTTATTAATGGTACTGAGCGAGTTATTGTGTCTCAATTACACCGTAGTCCCGGTGTGTTTTTTGATCATGATAAAGGGAAAACCCATTCGTCTGGGAAATTGTTACTGAATGCACGTGTTATTCCGTATCGTGGTTCATGGCTGGACTTTGAGTTTGATCATAAAGACTGTGTTTTTGTCAGAATAGATCGTCGCCGCAAAATTCCGGCAACAATTCTATTGCGTGCTTTGGGTTATGATAATGAAGAGATGATCGACATCTTCTTCGAAACAAATAAAATTTTTATTAGTGCTGACAAAATCCTACTGGATTTAATTCCTGAGAGATTAAAAGGTGAGATTGCCACTTTCAATATTAAAGCTGGTGGCCAGGTATTAGTAGAAGAAGGAAGACGTGTAACTGCTAAACATATTAAGCAGATGCAAAAAGAAAAAATTAAGGAACTAGAAGTACCTAGAACGTATTTATATGGAAATATTTTAGCGCATAATATTATTGATAAGACTACGGGAGAATTGGTCGCTAGTGTTAATGATGAAATTACTGAAGACTTATTAGATAAGTTAATTGCTGAAGGTGTCAGTGAGATTAATACCTTATATGTAAATGACCTGGATCGTGGTCCATACATATCTTCAGCGATGCGAATTGATAATACAACAAATCGCTTAGAGGCATTGATAGAGATATATCGTATGATGCGCCCTGGTGAGCCGCCTACTAAAGACTCTGCAGAGAACTTGTTTAATAATCTTTTTTTTACTGAAGACAGATATGATTTATCTGCGGTCGGGCGCATGAAATTTAATCGTCGCCTTGGCATACCTGACAATGAAGGCGATGGTACATTAAGTAAAGAAGACATTATTAATGTATTAAAAGAATTAATCAACATTAGGAATGGTAACGGTATCGTTGATGATATCGACCATTTAGGTAACCGTCGCGTTAGATCAGTAGGTGAAATGATTGAAAACCAGTTCAGAGTCGGTTTAGTCAGAGTAGAGCGTGCCGTTAGAGAGCGTTTGACTCTTGCTGATTCTGAAGGTCTGATGCCGCAGGAAATTATCAATGCGAAACCTGTCTCTGCAGCAGTAAAAGAATTTTTTGGCTCTAGTCAGTTATCGCAATTTATGGATCAGAATAATCCATTATCTCAGGTAACACATAAACGGCGTGTTTCGGCATTAGGCCCGGGTGGGTTAGCGAGAGAGCGCGCTGGTTTTGAGGTTCGAGATGTGCACACGACTCACTATGGTCGAGTTTGCCCTATTGAAACACCGGAGGGTCCAAATATTGGTTTGATTAATTCGCTGGCTGTATACGCACGTACCAATGAATATGGCTTTCTGGAAACACCTTACCGTAAGGTTGAAAATGGCATCGTTACCGATCAGGTTGATTACCTGTCGGCAATAGGTGAAGGTAACTTTGTTATTGCACAGGCAAGTGTGCCTGTCGATGAAAATAGAAAGCTAGTAGAAGGCCTGGTATCTTGTCGTTATAAAGATGAATTCACTTTAGTTTCATCTAAAGATGTAGATTATATGGATGTATCTGCCAAGCAGATTGTTTCGGTAGCGGCTTCGATTGTTCCTTTTCTGGAGCATGATGATGCGAATAGGGCCTTGATGGGTTCTAATATGCAGCGTCAGGCCGTGCCGGTACTTAAAGCTGAAAAGCCTCTTGTGGGAACGGGCATGGAACGCACTGTTGCCAAGGATTCTGGTGTAACAGTTGTTGCCAAACGAGGTGGCGTTGTTGCCAGTGTTGACGCCAGTAGAATCGTTGTGCGTGTCAATGACACTGAAACTGAGGTCGCTGAAACAGGGGTAGATATTTATAATCTTATTAAATATGTACGTTCAAATCAAAATACCTGTATTAATCAAAAACCATTAGTCAAGCCAGGAGATCTGGTAGCTGCTGGTGATATTATGGCAGATGGGCCTTCAACCGACATGGGAGAGTTAGCATTAGGTCAAAATATGTTAATCGCCTTTATGCCGTGGAATGGTTATAACTTTGAAGATTCTATTTTAGTTTCTGAACGAGTGGTTAAAGAAGACCGGTTTACTTCAATTCATATTGAAGAAAAAACTTGTATTGCTCGCGATACCAAGCATAGCCCAGAAGAAATTACAGCTGATATTCCAAATGTAAGTGAAGAAGCGCTGTCTAAGCTTGATGAGTCAGGTATTGTCTATGTTGGAGCTGAGGTTAAGGGTGGAGATATTCTGGTTGGTAAGGTCACACCTAAAGGTGAGTCGCAACTTACGCCTGAGGAAAAACTACTCAGAGCTATTTTTGGAGAAAAAGCAGCTGATGTTAAAGATACTTCACTAAGAGTACCGGGTAGTATCCGGGCAACGGTGATTGATGTACAAATTTTTACCCGTGACGGTGTCGAAAAGGATAAACGTGCCCTCGCGAATGAAGCATCAGCAATTAAAAGCTATAGAAAAGATTTAAATGATCAGCTAGCGATTGTAGAAAAAGACATTTATCAACGTATCGCTAGTGTCATTATTGGTGAAAAGGCGCTTTCAGGACCGAATAGTCTAAAATCCTCAACGGTGATTACTCAGGCATATTTAGAGAGTGTTAGGCATTCAGAATGGTCTAATATCAAAATGGTAAGCGAAGACCTTAATGTGCAATTAGAAGGCTTAGATGCACAGATTGTTAAGTTGCGTAAAGACTTTGATGAAAGATTTGAAGTAAAACGTAAGAAAATCACTATGGGTGATGATTTAGCCCCTGGCGTATTAAAAATGGTTAAAGTCTATTTAGCCGTTAAAAAACGCATACAACCCGGCGATAAAATGGCGGGACGACATGGAAATAAGGGCGTAATTTCTCGAATTAACCCAATAGAAGATATGCCTTATTTAGCTGATGGAACACCTATTGATATTGTTCTAAATCCATTGGGAGTTCCATCACGTATGAATGTCGGGCAGGTGCTTGAGACTCATTTGGGCTGGGCTGCTAAAGGGCTGGGTGCAAAAATTGGTAAGATGCTCGAAGCGAAAGCGGCGGTGACGGAAATAAGAAGCTATCTGGATAAAATCTATAATAGCAGTGGTCAAAGTGAAGATCTGGACTCATTTTCTGATGCTGAAATTATTGAAATGGCAGGTAATTTAGTCGCTGGTGTTCCAATGGCATCTCCAGTATTTGATGGCGCAAGTGAAGATGAAATTCGCCATATGCTTGCCTTGGCTGATCTACCGTTGAGCGGGCAGACTACATTATATGATGGCTTGACAGGTGAAGCGTTTGAGCGCGATATAACTGTTGGTTATATGCATATGCTGAAATTGAATCACTTGGTAGATGATAAGATGCATGCACGTTCAACAGGACCATATAGCTTGGTAACTCAGCAGCCATTAGGTGGTAAAGCTCAGTTTGGTGGGCAGCGTTTTGGAGAGATGGAAGTCTGGGCACTGGAAGCTTATGGTGCTGCTTATACCCTACAGGAAATGTTAACTGTTAAATCTGATGATGTAACAGGTCGTACGCGCATGTACAAAAATATCGTTGATGGAAATCATCAAATGGAACCAGGTATGCCTGAGTCATTTAATGTATTGCTTAAAGAAATTCGCTCACTAGCCATTAATATTGAAGTGCAATAAGTTAAGCACTTTGAAAATAATTACTAGCTAATGAGTTCTGGTTCAGCCGGATAACACACAAAGGGGATAAGCTCTTGAAAGATTTATTAAATTTCTTAAAACGCCAAAATAGAACAGTTGATTTTGATGAAATTAGCATAGGTTTGGCGTCACCAAATCAGATTAGATCCTGGTCTTATGGTGAGGTTAAGAAGCCAGAAACAATTAATTATCGTACATTTAAGCCAGAAAGGGATGGTCTGTTTTGTGCGAAAATCTTTGGTCCGGTAAGTGATTATGAATGCTTATGTGGCAAATACAAGCGTTTAAAACACCGTGGTGTGATTTGCGAAAAGTGTGGTGTTGAAGTCACTTTGTCTAAAGTGCGTCGTGAGCGTATGGGACATATAGAGCTTGCAAGCCCTGTTGCGCACATCTGGTTTTTAAAATCATTGCCCTCGCGGATTGCGCTACTATTAGATATGACATTACGTGAAATTGAGCGTGTTTTATATTTTGAATCATTTGTAGTGCTGGATGAAGGTATGACGCCTTTGGAAAGAAAAAAACTATTAACTGATGATGAATATTTAGATGCGTTTGAAGAGTATGGTGATGAGTTCGTAGCTAAAATGGGTGCGGAGGCTATTCATGAGCTATTAAAAACAATTGATATTAAGGCCGAAGTTGATCAATTAAGAGAAGAAATTAACAGTACAAACTCAGAAACTAAGATTAAAAAATTCTCTAAGCGCTTAAAAGTTCTTGAATCGCTTTTAGGTTCATCTAACCGTCCTGAATGGATGGTAATGAATGTTTTACCCGTATTGCCGCCAGAATTGCGTCCTCTAGTACCATTAGATGGTGGACGTTTTGCGACTTCAGATCTTAATGATTTATATAGACGTGTTATTAACCGGAATAACCGTTTGCATCGTTTACTGGACTTAAGTGCGCCAGATATCATTATTCGTAATGAAAAAAGAATGCTGCAAGAATCGGTTGATGCATTATTAGATAACGGTCGCCGTGGTAGAGCTATTACTGGAACAAATAGACGCCCCTTAAAATCACTTGCCGAAATGATTAAAGGCAAGCAAGGCCGCTTCAGACAAAACCTTTTAGGTAAACGAGTCGATTATTCTGGTCGATCAGTCATTGTAGTAGGGCCTACTTTGAAATTACATCAGTGTGGATTACCTAAAAAAATGGCTCTGGAATTATTTAAGCCATTTATTTTCAGTAAATTACAATTACGTGGTTTAGCGACAACAATTAAAGCTGCCAAAAAAATGGTAGAAAATGAAGGTGCCGAAGTCTGGGATATTCTAGAAGAAGTTATTCATGAGCATCCTATTCTGTTAAACCGGGCGCCAACATTGCATAGATTAGGTATCCAGGCTTTTGAGCCAACCTTGATCGAAGGTAAGGCGATTAATCTTCACCCGCTAGTATGTAGTGCATTTAATGCCGATTTTGATGGTGATCAGATGGCGGTGCATATTCCACTGTCAATCGAAGCACAGCTTGAATCAAGAATTTTGATGATGGCGACCAATAATATTTTATCTCCTGCCAATGGCGAGCCAATTATTAATCCATCTCAGGATGTGGTCTTAGGGCTTTACTATATCAGTCGTGAAAAGCTTAAGGCGAAAGGTGATGGATCGGCATTTTTTGATATTAGTGAGGTTAAAAGAGCGCTAGATGCAAAAGCGGTTGAGTTGCAATCGAAAATTCAAGTAAGAATTACTGAAAAAATTGGTGATAAAGATGGAGCACCTGAGTATAAAACAACTCGTATTGAAACAACAGTTGGACGAGTTTTAATATGGGAAATTGTACCTGAAGGTATGCCATTTGAAATTGTAAACTGTGATATGACTAAAAAGAACATTTCACGTTTACTTGATTTTAGTTACCGTTACCTAGGTAATAAGGATACAGTGATACTTGCTGATCAGATTATGTATCTGGGTTTTAAATATGCTACACGCTCTGGAATTTCTTTTGGTATCAACGACATGGAAATTCCACAAGAAAAAGTAAGTATATTGGCAGAAGCAGAAAGAGAAGTTATCGAAATTCAGCAGCAATATTCTTCTGGTTTAGTAACGGATGGTGAGCGATACAATAAGGTTGTTGATATCTGGTCACATGTCAATGAAAAGGTAGCCAAAGTAATGATGGATGCTTTGGGTACAGATGTTGTCATAGATGATGACGGTAGTGTTTTGAAGCAAAAATCATTTAACTCTATATTTATGATGGCTGAGTCTGGCGCACGGGGGTCAGCAGCACAGATTAGACAGCTTGCCGGTATGCGTGGATTGATGGCAAAACCGGACGGTTCTATTATCGAAACACCGATTACTGCAAACTTCCGTGAAGGTCTGGATGTATTGCAATACTTTATTTCTACGCATGGGGCTCGTAAAGGTTTAGCCGATACCGCTCTTAAAACAGCTAACTCAGGTTATTTGACGCGCCGTTTAGTGGATGTGGCTCAAGATCTGGTTATCAATGGTGTAGATTGTGGCACCACCAACGGTATGTTGATGGCTCCAATTATTGAGGGCGGTGATGTTGTTGAAGCGTTATCCGAACGAGTTCTAGGGCGAGTAGTTATTGGGGATGTGTTGAACCCATCTTCAGGCGAAGTTCTTGTGACTGATGGCACCATGCTGGATGAGCATTATGTCTATGTACTAGAGAAAAATAGTATTGATGATGTTTATGTCCGCTCTATTATTACTTGTGATAATCGCCATGGGGTCTGTGCAAAATGTTATGGTCGCGACCTAGGGCGTGGGCATATGGTCAATAGTGGTGAAGCGGTTGGTGTGATAGCTGCGCAATCGATTGGTGAGCCAGGAACGCAGTTGACTATGCGTACCTTCCATATTGGTGGTGCTGCTTCACGTCAAGTTGCCATTAGTAATGTTCAGGTTAAATCTAAAGGTCTGATAAAATTACATAACTTAAAAACAGTAGAAAATCGTGCTGGTAATCTGGTAGCTGTATCAAGATCAGGTGAAGTGGGTGTGATGGATGAGTATGGACGTGAAAAAGAGAAATACAAGATTCCATATGGTGCTGAATTAACCTGTAAAGATGGCAGTTTAGTCAATTCAGGTGATATCGTTGTAACCTGGGATCCGCATGTACATCCGGTAGTAACAGAAGTTGCAGGTATAGTTGAATTGGTTGATTTTGAGCCAGGTTTATCAGTTCAGGAGGTGTCTGATGAGGTAACTGGGGTGAGTTCAATTACTGTACTAGATCCTAAGCAGCGTGTAAGCGCGGGTAAGGATTTGCGTCCTTTAGTTAAGTTAGTTGATAAAGATGGTGAGGATGTTATGTTGCCAAACACTGAATTAGCTGCGCAGTATGTACTTCCATCTGGATCAATTGTTGCCGTAAAAAATGGCGCTGAACTTCAGGTCGGTGATGTTCTAGGAAGAATTTCTCAGGAATCAAGTAAAACTCGTGATATTACCGGTGGTTTACCGCGAGTTGCTGATTTGTTTGAAGCAAGAAAAACCAAAGATCCTGCGATTTTAGCTGAGGCAACTGGTGCAATTGCTTTCGGTAAGGAAACGAAAGGTAAGCAACGTATTGTTATTACCGATTCTGAAGGTGAACAATATGAAACTCTGATACCTAAATGGCGACATATTACAGTATTTGAGGGTGAGTTTGTTGACAAAGGTGAAACTATTGCTGAGGGTGAGTTAACGCCACATGATATTTTACGTCTACGCGGAGTAACTGAATTAACAACTTATTTAGTTAAAGAGATACAAGATGTTTATCGTCTCCAGGGTGTGAAAATTAATGATAAGCATATCGAAGCAATTATTCGTCAGATGCTGCGTAAAGTTGAAATCACAGCTTCAGGCGACAGTGATTACACAAAAGGTGAGCAGGTCGAGAAAGTAGTTGTTAAGGAAATTAATAACAAGCTCGAAGCTGAAGGAAAAATTCCTGCTAGCTATGATCCTGTCTTGTTGGGTATAACCAAAGCTTCATTGGCTACGGAATCATTTGTTTCGGCTGCTTCTTTTCAAGAAACGACAAGAGTGTTAACTGATGCGGCAGTTCGTGGCTTAAAAGATCAGTTATATGGATTAAAAGAAAATGTAATTGTAGGGCGATTAATTCCTGCAGGAACGGGATTGGCTTTTCATGAGGCAAGAAGAAAGCGTAAAGAAGCAAAATCAGAATCAATGCATCCCCCTGAGGAAGTTAAATCCTTAGGTGCTATTGATGCTGAGGAAGCACTAAAGCAAGCTTTAAATGCTGAATAATCAGAAAGATATTGACTTTAGGTGGTCAGGATAATAGAATGTCCTGCTCATTAGAGTTATTGTGAAATAATTAAGTGTATTATATTGATGCACTAAGTAAAATATGCAAGACGGAGTAATTTAACTTATGGCTACTATTAACCAGTTGGTTCGTAAGCCGCGCACAAGAAAAATTGAAAAAAGTAATGTGCCAGCGCTTGAGGCTTGCCCTCAAAGACGTGGTGTTTGTACGCGTGTTTATACAACTACGCCAAAAAAACCAAACTCAGCACTACGTAAAGTAGCACGGGTAAGACTAACTAGCGGTTCAGAAGTTAGTAGTTATATTGGTGGTGAAGGACATAACCTGCAAGAGCATTCTGTTGTTCTAATTCGTGGGGGAAGGGTAAAAGATTTACCTGGTGTTCGCTATCACGTAGTCCGCGGAAGTTTAGATACTTCAGGCGTGGCTAGTCGTAAATGTGGCCGTTCTAAATACGGCACAAAAAAGCCTAAGGGCTAAAAACTCAAAGAACTAGTGTTGGTGATATAAATGTCAAGAAGAAGAGCGGCGATAAAACGAACAGTTTTACCAGACCCAAGATATAGTAGCGTTACTTTAACCAAATTTATGAATATGGTTATGGTTGACGGGAAGAAATCAGTAGCAGAAAAAATCGTATATGGTGCATTTGAAGCTGTTGAGGCTAAAGGTCATGCAGAGCCACTGGAGGTTTTTACTAAAGCACTAGAGAATATACAGCCTCGCGTTGAAGTGAAATCTAGACGAGTCGGTGGTGCAACCTATCAGGTGCCTATTGAGGTTAGGCCAAGTCGTCGTGTGGCATTAGCTATGCGCTGGATGATTGAGGCATCTCGTAAAAGAAATGAAAAAACTATGCCATTAAAGTTGGCAGGCGAAATGATGGATGCAGTTGAAGGTCGTGGTTCTGCAGCTAAAAAACGCGAAGATACGCATAGAATGGCAGAAGCGAATAAAGCATTCTCGCATTATCGCTGGTAGTATTGTAGGTTTTTGGG
>CAYWLM010000079.1:0-12944 GCA_964459125.1 uncultured Methylomonas sp.
TGATAGAGCGCGCCTGCAAATTCGAGCCTAAGAGGTCTTGCCATTTTTTACCTAATTCATAATAATTAAAAGATAATTTTAGCAGAGACATCATCATAAATCAAAGACCTGACCCCGGTATATGCGTGACCCCGGTATATGCGAGAAGTTACATGATAGAGCGTGCCTGCAAATTCGAGCCTAAGAGGTCTTGCCATTTTTTTACCTAAATCATAACAATTAAGAGATAATTTTAGCAGAGACATTATCATAAATCAAAGACCTGACCCCGGTATAGTTTGTAAATCAAAGACCTGACCCCGGTATAGTTTGACCCCGGTATAGTTGCAATGGTCAGGAAACCGAAGGCTTAGGTCGGTTATCTTATGATGCACAACGCGGCATGTATCTGCATCCGACTTTATGCATTACACCTGATCGCATCCCTTTAGGCATCAGTGATGCGTGGATGTAGTCGCGGGGAAAAACAAAAAAAGAAGATCAAAAACAAGCGACGATTAAGAAACCAAAAGGGTCGGCCTCGATTGAAAATTGTTTGTTGCAATGGCCGCTCATGGCTGCTATGCAGAGTATGAAACTATGCAGAGTTGATACTTGGGTTCACTCGTCGGCTCAGTTCCATTGGGAACTGAGCCGACTGCGATCTCTGCATAGTTATAGTGACTGCAAAAATTGCAGCAACTCGTCAGGTGGCTGATAGTAGTGCATTTCTGTTTCCGGTTCCTGAAGTCTAGCCAATGCCTGTTCCTTCATTGCTAGATTAGCTTCAACGTACCGATGCGTCGTGGTCGTGCTCTCATGTCCGAGCCAAAGTGCAATTACACTAAAGGCTACGCCTGATTGAAGTAGGTGCATTGCCGTGGTATGTCGAATTGTATGAGGCGATATCTGTCTATTTGCGAGACTGGGAAATACTTTTGATGCACGGGCAACCGCAATGGCAAGTCGTCTGTTAACGTTGTCTCGTGTCATCATGTGGCCATCTCGATTAGGCAGTAAGGCCGAGTCATTGTTTAGCATTGGGTTGTGCTTGAGCCAAACTCGAATTTCTTGGACAGTGGACTTCCACAAAGGAATCGAGCGCTGTTTGCGACCTTTACCACATAAATGTACGCAAGCAGCGCCATCCAATACCAGGTCAGCAACATATATACCGATGACCTCTGATACTCGTGCACCGGTATTGTAGAGCATGGTTAACAATAAATGATCGCGTTGTGAAATCCACGTCTCGTTCGGCTGTCCGAGCACTGCCAACATTTCTTCGCGAGAAAGATAATTCAGCATTGGATGCTCGAAACGTTTCATCGGTATACTCAATGCCCGTTCGACTACATAGAGAGCCGAGACATCTTTACGTGCTGCATATTTCATAAACGCACGAAGTGCGGTTAATCTGAGATTCCGACTCCGAACTGAGTTATGTCGATCCCGTTCCAAGTAGTCGAGAAAAACCAGAATCAAATCGGGAGTGATATCAGATAATTCCAATGCTGTCGGTGTTTTACCGGTATGAGCATGGGCGAAATTCAGGAATAACATAATAGAGTCACGGTACGAAGCGATAGTGCGTGAACTCAAAGCACGCTGATTGCTTAAATATTCAGTAAAATAATACTGAACCAATGCAGCGAATGATGGTGGTTTGGGTGTAATAATTTCATTCATGATCAACCTCCAAGGCTTCCGCATAGGATTCAAATTTTCCTGCAGCCAGTGCCATGAGCTCAGGCACGCCAGTTAGATACCAGTATGTATTGGTTATCTTCGCGTGACCAACATAAGTTGATAGCGCTAGCATTTCTTGATCAACACTCTTGCCTTGAGCATGCCAAAGCATCACTCGCTGCACGATAAACGTATGCCTAAGGTCATGAATACGTGGACTGTTATGTGCTCCTCGGTTATGCCATCCTAAGCTATTGCGTAACTCAGCAAAAACACGATGGACTTGACGTAGACTTAGGAAACATCCAAGGCGTTTGCCTCTTGTGCCAATAAAGAAAGGCATCGCCTCCGTTACCATCGCATGGCAATTGCGCAATAATCGGTATTGCTTTAATACTTCAGTTGTACTCGGATGCAGAGGTATCTGACGAGATTTGGCAAATTTCGTTTTCCGAACAGTAAGAATCCCCCACTTTAAATCGACATCCGCATTTAGCAAGTGAACAGCTTCTGATACACGTAGTCCAGTTGATGCGATCAAACCAAACAATGTTTCGTAGGTAGCTCCTCGCAACCCTGGTATAGGTCCGAGGTTATGGGCTGCAGCCAACAAATCGATGATCTCTTGTTGGTTGTAAATATGGGGAGCTAATCGCTGCTCAGTTCGGCCAAAGATCGTGTAATCAGGTACTTCTATCTGAGGATAAAACTGCTGTAAATAGTGGATAAATGAACGTAGATTTTTCAATCGTCGAGCCCAAGTGATGGGGTTTTTACTGTTTCCCTTATCGAGCCGTGCCCAGATCGTCATGATTTCAATGGTCGGTACCTCCCCGTAATTATGATTATCAAAGTAGCTCGCGAAGCTCTTTATTGAATATCCAGCACTGTGCAGCCCAAATCCACGTTGGTGACAATCATTCAGATAGTTCTCGGCATGAGATTGCATCGTGGTAAAGGTATTCATGACGCACACCCTGGCCAAGGAAGCGCAACATATCTTAAGTTTCGGCTATTAAGCTTGGTATAGATTAAAGTAGTGTTTAATGAGCGGTGCCGCAAAACATCCGCTACTTCTTTAATAGAACTGCCACTATCAATCAGGCGACTGGCCATCGTGTGCCGTAAAAGGTGAGACTTTGTATAAGGTAAACCAGCCCTAGCATAGGCTTGACGAATAGCCTTCCGCACTGCATTGGGACCAATTGGCTTATTTCGGGGGGCAATTCGACGAATAAACACAGCCCGGCTAGTGGTCTGCGGTCGTTCAAACTTTAAATAGTCAGCGATAGCACGACCAGTAGTTTCTGGTAAGGGCATAACATCTTCACGCCGACTCTTTGTTTTTCGCAGTGTGATTGTGGCACTCTGCCAGTTGATGTCTTCAAGACCAAGTTTAGCAACTTCAGAGCTACGCAAACCAAGATCAAGCGCGCAGCGGACAATGGCAATATCACGGCGTGATGATTGATTAGGGTCGCCAATGGCATTAAGCAAACAGTCGACTTCATTGTTGTTTAGTGCTTTAGGCAATGAAGCCAATTGCCAATTAACTGGGGAGCACGCCACGCCAATTAAATGATTAACCTGATCACCATAAACCGCGCGGAACCGAAAATAACCCAGCAATGCTACGATTAGCACCTTTAAACTGGAAGGAGTTCGGTTCTTTTTATTCTGATCGGCAAGAAATTGGCGAATGTTATCGGGGGTAACTGATGAAATGTCGATCTGATGATCAGGGAACAATTGGATTAACAGGCAGCGAACAATATACAGATAGTTGCGGCGTGTCGATGATAACAATCCAGAAACATGGTTCATGTATTCATCGAAGCGATGGAGTTCAATGTCTACTGATGTAGCCTCCCGGGTGCAATCAGAAATTATTGAGTTAGCTCGCAGGACAATTAGAAGGTGTCCAAGTGCGGCTCGCAAATCTCGCCGAATGCGATGAACTGGCCATGCACACTTGCATTGAGGCAAGTGATCATCAAGAAACTCTAGAACTACGGTCTCATTAAGTTGCTTGATATCACGTAGAGAGAAAGTTAACCAGTGAGCAAAATGTGCCAAACAGGCAATATAGGTGGCAACAGTATGAGATGAATACTGTCCTTCTGCTAAGTAGTGTTTGAATAAATCGACGAAAGGTGCCAATTGACTGTCGAAAAGCCAGTCTGTCGAACTGTGGTGAAATTGTTTCGTATTCATTATGATCTCCTAAAGTGGAGATCCATTTCAAAATACTGGCTAAACTATGTCGAGTAAACTTTGACTTATTCTGTCCATAGGCCTCGACCTTCTAATCTGGCAATTGTTATAAACGGGGATTCTCTGCATAGTTTCATACTCTGCATAGCAGCCATTATGCAGAACTCTACATAATGGCTGTTTTCAGCCAGTCGATTAGACGCTATAAAATATTATTTTATCCTAGACCAAACTGTCGATAGAAAAAACAGTTTTATATTTATATCGAGTCACATCTGATCCATATGAGATTATATGTCAGCAATAAACATCGTGCCTTCAGCCACCTTGACGGCTTCACCACCTACGCGTATGGTTAGTGTATCTTCTCCCTTATGATCCATTTCCAGGTTCAGCACGCTACGGCGCATTTTTTCATCGCCTCTTTGCACTGCAAAAGTGTAGGTGCCTTTTTGCATATGATCGAAAGAACATAAAAATGCGGCCAATGAAGGTATGGCAGTACCTACGGGTGGGTCATCATGGATGCCTATATTCGGCCCTACCAGGCGAGCGGCAAAGTCAGAATCTTGATACGGAGTTTTAGGCGAGATTAATAATATTTCTTGTGCGGCTGTTTGCGGTGCGATTGATTGACTCCATGCAGATAAATTAAATATTGCATTGCGTACTGTTTCATAATAATAAACAGGCACAATCAAATAGGGTATGCCACACGAAACTAGGCGGGTACAGTATTTTTTAGTATCAATATGTGCTTCTTCAATACCTAAAAAACTGGCTAGTTCGCCTTCTGTCGGGGCGAAGTAGTCGACAATCGGGGAGATGGTGCGTGTAAACTGGACAAAGCTGGGTTTACCATCGGTGCTGGTGACGTTAGCCTGAACTGCTCCGGTATTTTGCTCAAACACAACTGGTGTAAAAGTGTCTTCAAGATTCAGTTTCCCGCAGGCAGCTAATACATAGGCGGCGGCAATAATCGGGTGTCCTGCAAAATCGATCTCTGCTAAAGGTGAAAAAATCTTCATCCGGAAGTGATTCTTTTTGCCCTTTGTCTGGGACAGGAAAACGGTTTCGGTTAAATTTAGCTCCCTGGCTACCAAGCTCATATTTTTCTGACTTAAGCCTTCTGCTTCAGGGAAAACAGCAACCTGGGCACCATTAAAAATCTGTTTGGTAAAAACGTCAGCGATATAATATGTATAATTCATTTTGCTATTTTCCTAGGCTTACTTCTACGCGTTTATTCTCTATACGAATCGCATAGACATCGACAGCGACACTTGCATCTTCAATACAAATACCTGTTAACAGGCTGAAATGCTGTTTGTATAAAGGAGATGCCACCATCGGTTCGCCTTTAATATCACCCAATAAACCGCGTGATAATACATGGACTTTACCAAAAGGATCATAGTTATTCAACGCATACAGTGCATTTTCTTTGGGCATATAGAAAATAGCTACTTGCTTATCTTCAACTAAAGCACACACACCTGAATCGGGTTGCAAGTCTTCTACAGAGCAAATATCAATCCAGTGACTCATTACGCTTCCTCCACTGCTAACATGTGCAGCCGCTCTTCTTCATTAGCAGGTCGGATTTGTCCGCGTTCTTCGACAAAAAGTATATTTTCATCCGTTTTATCGCTATTAATAAAATGGCGAAAGCGTTTCAATTTGCTCGCATCGGCAATGGTGGTTTTCCACTCACATTGATAGGTATCAACGACATGCTGCATTTGTGTTTCCAGATCTGCACAAAGTCCTAGTTTGTCGTCGATGACTACTGATTTTAAATAATCCAGGCCGCCTTCCATGTTTTCCATCCATACTGAGGTACGCTGTAAGCGATCAGCGGTGCGTGAGTAAAAAGTTAATACACGGTCAATATATTTGATCAGTGTTGCTTTGTCTAAATTAGTAGCAAATAAATCGCCATGTCTTGGTTTCATACCGCCATTGCCACAAACATAAAGGTTCCAGCCGCCTTCTGTTGCGATAATACCAATATCCTTACTTTGCGCTTCTGCACATTCACGAGTACAACCGGATACTGCAAATTTAATTTTGTGCGGTGAACGTAAACCCTTGTAACGATTTTCCAGTTCCACCGCCAGACCGACACTATCATCGATTCCAAAGCGACACCAGGTGCTACCGACACAGGATTTTACCGTTCTTAAAGATTTACCGTAAGCATGGCCTGATTCAAAACCCGCATCGATCAATTCCTGCCAGATCAGCGGTAATTGATCGACACGCGCACCAAATAAATCGACGCGTTGCCCACCGGTTACTTTAGTGTACAGTTTATATTTTTTTGCTATTTGACCAATCGCAATTAAACCATCAGGAGTTACTTCACCCCCGGTCATACGAGGGACAACCGAGTAGGTGCCATCTTTTTGCATATTTGCCAGAAAGGTGTCGTTAGTATCCTGCAGACTAAGATGCTCGGTTTTTAGAATATAGTCATTCCAGTACGAGGCAAGAATCGATCCTACTGCCTGGCGGCAAACTTCACAGCCCCGGCCGTTACCATGTTTTTCTATCAGCTCATTAAAGGATTTAATTTCATTAACCATGATCAGGTTATATAAATCCTGGCGCGTATAGGCAAAATGTTCACAGATATCGGTATTAACTTCAAATCCTGATTTGGCTAATTCACAATCCAGAACAGATTTTAATAATGCGCTACAGCCACCACAACCTGTTGCGGCTTTAGTACACTCTTTCAAGGCTCCCAGTGTATGCTTGCCGGCTTCAACAGCTGAGCAGATTTGTCCTTTGGTGACATCAAAGCAGGAGCAGATTTGTGCTGATGCAGGCAGGGCATCAGGTCCTAAACCAACAGATTCATCCGAGCGGGCAGGTAAAATTAAGCTATCAGGATTTTCGGGTAAATCGATAGCATTCAGGTAGTATTGCGATAAAGTGCCATAGCCTGTGGCATCACCGACTAATACGGCACCGAGTAATTTCTTTTTGTCTGCACTAACCACCAGGCGTTTATAAATTTCCTCGGCGCCGTTCTGGTAAGTATAAACAAGCGCACCCTGTGAGTTAGCATGAGCATCGCCGATACTGGCGACATCAACTCCATTGAGCTTTAATTTGGTGCTCATATCGGCACCGGTAAAACTGGCTGCCTGTCCTGCCAGGTCAGCGACAACCGTACGCCCCATATTGTAACCAGGAGCAACCAGGCCGAAGGTTTGTCCATTCCAGACAGCACATTCACCAATAGCATAGATATCCGGGTCAGAGGTTTTGCACTGATTATCAATGACAATACCACCGCGTGAACCGACTTCTATTCCGCTGATGCGAGCAATTTCATCACGAGGGCGGATACCTGCTGAAAATAAAATAATATCCGTTTCTAGTTCGCTGCCGTCAGCAAACAACATTTTATGTTTGCGTTCTGTGCCGTCAATAATTTTTTGGGTGTTTTTATTGACTAATACCGAAATACCTAAGGCTTCAATTTTATCCGCCAGCATTTGTGCACCCCCAGCATCAAGCTGTGCCGACATTAAGCGTGGTGAAAACTGGATAACATGGGTTTTAAGATTCAGGTCCTTTAGTGCTTTTGCCGCTTCCAGGCCCAATAGACCCCCTCCAACTACTGCGCCGACTTTGGCATTCTTAGCCGCAGTTGCCATATTTTCCAGGTCTTCGATGGTTCGATAAACAAAGCAATTTTCACGCTGATGCCCTTCAACAGGGGGAACAAAAGCATAGGAACCAGTCGCTAAAATCAGTTTGTCATAACTTATAGTAAGACCTTTTGCTGAAGTGACCTGGTTATTTTCTTTATCAATGGCAACAGCCTTATCACCGAGGTGAATTTTAATATTGTTTTTATCAAAAAAACCTTCAGTGACCATGGATAGGTCTTGGGCCGTTTTTCCTGAAAAGTACTCTGATAAATGTACTCGGTCGTATGCGGGGCGTTTTTCCTCACAGAAAGTAATGATGTCGTAATTATCGTTTATAGGGCTAGCGACAAGGGTTTCCAGAAAATTATGTCCGACCATACCGTTACCAATAACAACTAAGGTTTGCTTTTTGCTCATGCGATCCTCTATAGATGCGTAAATCATATTTATAGTGTTAAGCAGCTTACATGCCATTTCTTAAGTTATTGTATTTTATTCTGTAAATATTAAAGGTTTTACTAAACATGAAAATCGTGCGCTATTATGGTGCAATGCGCTGCATCAATTGGTGCATTATGGGCCGCAATGAGCATACAAACAGTCGAACGGCAAATATAGACGAGACGTTGCCTTTTCTGCTCAATACCCGGGACGCTTAAACTTGTACTAAAAATAGCATCTTAAATTTTTCTGATTACCCATAACTCCCAGCTATACCTCAGAAATGACGAGTTTTTTAGCATAGTGATGTTTCAAGTTTTATTCTATTATGGCTGTGAGCTGTAGGTCATCAGCTGAATTTTTGTACATATTGGCTGCATTGCTTGCGCTTCAGAGAATTCTCTTTACTTGGTTTCTGGAATAGTGAATTTCTAAGCGATTGAAAGTAAATGCTTAAATATTTTTTATGCCTGGTATGGATAAAAAATTCAAAAAAAGCATTAATAACATTTTCATGGGCTAGTTTCGGTACTATCATCCGTATAAGATTTCTCCTCATTTCAAGGAATATTAATGCAAAATCTCTATATAGTGGTCGATGCCCCTGAAGACTGGGCACCTTATTACCCCAGTAATGAACTGATCAGTGTTAAGGATTTTCTATCACTACATATTAGTAAAACAGCTAAAGCCAAAGTGATTAATTTGTGTCGTGATTATAGTTACCTAGGCACGGGTTATTATTGCTCACTACTCGCAGAGGCGAGAGGTCAGCGAGTCATTCCCTCAATACGCAGTATCACCGATTTGAGTAATCATCACTTTTATCAACTATATGATGAGATGGATGAACCATTGCATAAGTATTTGCAACAGGATGATCATGCCTTGCTGACCAAAATATTTTTTGGTCAGACCAGTATTCCTGCGCTGGAAAAAATTGCCCGGCAATTATTTGAGTTATATCCCTGCCCAATTCTAGAAGTGAGTTTTGCACATCGTGTCAGATGGCAAATCGAGACTATTGTCCCAGGTAGTCTGGTACAGTTAAATGAAACCGAGCAAACTGAGTTTGCTGCGGCAATTGATAAGTACAGCAGTCAAATATGGCGTAAACCCCGATCAAAAAAACGCTATCGTTTCGAGTTGGCGATGTTATGTAATCCTCAGGAGAAATTACCGCCCAGTGACAGTAAAGCGATTAAGAGCTTTATCCGTGCCGGTAATGAATTAGGCATTGATGTTGATGTGATTGATGCCAATGATTATGCGCGTTTACTGGAATATGATGCTTTATTTATCCGCGAGACCACAGCAATAGACCACCATACATACCGCTTCGCAAAACGTGCCGAAAGCAAAGGGTTGGTAGTACTGGATGATCCCGATTCTATTTTAAAATGTACGAATAAAGTCTTTCTCGCGGATTTACTTAATGCCAATGGCGTAGCTACGCCAAAAACTGAATTACTGCTCAGGGATAGTGAGTTTGATTTTGCCTATTTAGAACAGCAAATCAGTTACCCGGGTGTATTGAAAATTCCTGATGGTTCATTTTCTATCGGGGTGGTTAAAGTCGCAAGTCGTGAAGAATTACAGCAACAATGTGCAGAACTATTTAAACAATCCGCAATTTTACTTTATCAGGAATATGTAAAAACAGATTTTGACTGGCGCATAGGATTTTTAAATAACAAACCAATTTATGCCTGTAAATACTATATGGCGCGTGATCACTGGCAAATTTATAATCACGACAATACCGGTACCGATAAGACTGGAGGCTTTGAGTCCATGCCTATCCATCAGGTGCCTAAAGAGGTGATTAAGATTGCCAGCAAAGCTGTTAAGTTGATTGGTGATGGCCTATATGGTGTTGATTTGAAACAATTACCTGACCGTAATGTGATTATTGAGGTAAATGATAATCCCAGTATCGATAGCGGTGTTGAGGACCATTATATGGGGTATGATTTGTATTTAAACATTATGGCTGAGTTTTTACGGCGACTTGAACGTCAGCACATAGCATGAGGATTTATGTATATTCCAGTTGATTGTTTCTCAAAAAATTACACAGAAGCCAGAGACAAGTTTTTAAGCGCATGTCAGGCAGTAGAAGGTAAGCTGTCATCTTATGAAAATAACATTGCCGATATTAACCGTGCCTTAGTGACGGATGTTTTCTACCTAGGCTCTAGGCATGCGCGTAATCTCTTAGTGCTTATCAGTGCTACGCATGGTGTTGAAGGTTATTGTGGCTCGGCAGCACAAATTGATTTTTTGCGTCATATAGCGAAAATGGACACCGATATTGCTGTGCTTTTAATCCATGCCTTGAATCCCTATGGTTTTGCTTTTGACCGTCGCGTTAACGAAGATAATATTGATTTAAATCGTAATTGTGTCGATTTTGCAAGCATACCGATGAATAAAGCTTACCAGGCTTTAATGTCGGATTTAAATCTGCAGGACTTAGATGATGATAGTTTGGTTAATAGCCAGAAAAAATTACAGCAGTATCGCCTGGATTGGGGAGACAGGGTTTATGAGCAGGCAGTGAGCGGTGGTCAATACACTGATGCAGCCGGGCTATTTTATGGTGGCAACGGCCCTAGCTGGTCACATCAGCTTACTCAGCAATTGATTGATGAATACACTATTTCTGAGCGACAAAAAGTCATCGTACTGGATATACATTCAGGGTTAGGGCCGTATGGCTATGGTGAAGTGATTAGTGATCATTCGCCCGCGAGTCAAGGTGCACAATGGGCACGGCATTGTTTTGCCCATAATATGACCGAGCCGGCTGCCGGCACCTCGAGTTCAGTACCTAAACACGGGTTAATGGATTATTTATGGCATATGCATTTACCCGACAAAGGCTGTTATGTCACACTGGAGTTTGGTACCTTTGCCGTCGATAAAATGTTTGCATTATTACAACAGGAAAACTATTGCTGGCACCATCCAGTCGCCCCGGAAACTAAACAAGCGATACAATGGCAATTACGCGAATATTTTTATCCCGAGCATCAGGATTGGCAAGAAATGGTTTTATTCCGTTGTCAGCAGATTATTGCTATGTCCCTGCAAAAACTAGCAAATGAGTAACGCTGGCATCAGTTTTCGCCCTGCCACTAAAGCCGATATAAGTCAGTTGGTACTCATTGAAAACTGCTGTTTTACACAGGATAAAATGACGCAGCGCAATTTCTTATGGATGTTGGATAAAGCACATGCCGATCTTATTCTGCTGGAAGTTGATGGAATTATAACGGGCTATGGTTTGCTGCTATATCGACGCGGCACTTCTCTGGTTAGACTTTATTCACTGGCTATTTTACCTGATCAGCAAAGTAGCGGATTGGGTAAGGCGCTGATGCAGGCACTGGAAAAAAAGGTGCAACAACGTGATTGTGTCTATTTACGGCTAGAAGTCAGGCGAGATAATGAGCGCGCTATAGCGCTCTACCAGCGTTTGAATTATCGTCAGTTTGATCGTAAGCTGGACTATTATGAAGATCACAGCGAAGCCTTGTGTTTTGAAAAGCGGATTATCTATCCGCAACCAGAAGCGCGCTTACAGGTCCCTTATTATCCACAAACCACTGAATTTACCTGTGGCCCCGCGTCATTGATAATGGCAATGTCGGCTCTTGATAGAGGGGTTGAAAAATCTCTGGCGCATGAGTTGCAATTGTGGCGCGAATCGACCACTATTTTTATGACCGCAGGTCATGGTGGATGTGGTCCGCATGGTCTAGCACTCGCGGCCTGGCGACGTGGTTTTCAGGTAAATATGTTTCTTAGTCAGCAAGATATATTATTTTTCAATACGGTCAGAAGCAAAGAAAAACAGGCTATTATATCTCTGGTACAAGAGGATTTTCTGCGTCAACTGGAGCCGACATCGGTAAATATACATTATCAAAATATAGAATTCGATGCATTGATCACACAGCTAGATGCTGGAAATATTCCTTTAATTCTAATTAGTACCTATCGAATTAATCGTAACAAAGCCCCACACTGGGTGGTTTTAACCGCACATGATGAGCACTTTATTTATTTGCATGATCCTGATATTGATGATGAACAACATGCCAGTGTGACAGATAATTTTTTTGTTCCTGTCCCCAAATCAGATTTTCAAGCCATGGCGAAATTTGGCCGTAGCCAACTACAAGCCGCACTAATTATTGCAAAACCATGACCGATAAAACGCTCCAATGTATTACGCTTTGCTTAGCTAACTCTTTTGATTTTCCAGCGCTTTGTGAAAATTTTCTCACTAATAATCGAGCTGTCTTATTAAAGGGTGTTTTGCTCATAGAGCATAATCAGGCATATTCGGTGATATTCCCCTATGGTGTGGTTGTTCATTGGAATGTTACGTTAGATGAACGGCGCAAGTTGCAGACTCAACTGTGTAGGTTTGCGATTGGAATTCATGAGGAAGTTCAGGAAGATAATTTTCGCTATATAACGAATGCTCTGGAGAACCGGATTAAGTTTGACTGTATTGAAATCAAGGCGGGCGATGACACTCATAACCTGATTGCTGTTGCTCATGCTATGGCCCAGTCTATTAATCTTTCTTCATTCGAACAACATGCACAGGAAACTATTGAAAAGACGAAACATTTACCTGAATCATTAGCTAAAACGGGGCAGATCAATTTATCAAAAAAAGCTCTGGCTAAAATTCGAGGCCAATTGTTTCTGACCAATAGTAATATAGTACTGAAGTTTGATTTACTGGATATACCCGAGTTTTTTTGGGAGCATCCCGAATATCAAGCTTTATATATGCAAATGGCTAATTATCTAGAGTTGCAGCAGCGCACAGATGTGTTATCCAAAAAACTGGAAACCATTCATGATTTATTAGGCATGCTGGCTGACGAACAAAAACATCAACATTCATCGACGCTGGAATGGATCATTATT
>CAYWLM010000080.1:0-6134 GCA_964459125.1 uncultured Methylomonas sp.
GTGAAGCCAAAATCCTGCGCCATACTTTCGGGTATTATTAAACCCTCGTTCCTTACTCTTGTCGAGTTAATGGTGCTAAGAAATATCAGTGTAATTTAATACGCGAATAAAGCGTACTTCTGAATAGATTAGAGAGTGTCAGCATCGTTGTTTTAAAGTAACCAAATAGAGCTGTCTGGTGCATTTTATACAGGGATAAATAAACCATCCTGGCTATAAAGCCGCCTATACTGACTGTTCCCATAAGGTTACCCATAATATTACCGACTGTTGAATATTTACCTAAAGATACCAGCGAGCCATAATCGCGATAAATATAATCAACAGGGGGCTTATTGTCGATGCGGTTGACCAATGTTTTATGCAGAGTGGTTGCTTGCTGATGAGCGGCCTGCGCTCGCGGTGGTACATTTTCCTTATGCCCTGGCCACGGACAGGCAGCGCAATCACCTAGGGCAAAAATATTGGCATCGCTAGTCTGTAAGGATTGACTAACAACTAATTGGTTAATGTGGTTAATTTCTAGTCCATCCAGGTTTTTAAACCAGTCAGGAGCTTTAATGCCTGCTGCCCATACTTTTAAATCAGCGGGGATTATTTCACCATCATGGGTTTCAATGCTTTTGTCTGTTATTTTAACAACACGGCGATTTAGCTTTAGGTCTACGCCCAATTTGACCAGTTGCTTCTGGGTGGCAATGGACAGGTTGGCGGGAAGGGCGGACAGCAATCGAGGCGAGGCCTCAATAATGGTGATTTTTATCTTGTCAACGCCTTCTTCCAGATCATATATCGCTAATACCTTGGCTACTTCGTACAATTGTGCCGATAGTTCCACACCTGTTGCGCCACCACCAATGATGGCAATAGACAATTGCTGCTCGCTATTATGTTCATGTTGAGCATGTAATCTTATGCACGCTTCAACCAGATGTTTTTGAAACTTGAACGCCTCGGCCACTTTATCAAGAAACATGCAATGCTGGTCAACACCTTGTATATTAAAAGTATTACTAATACTCCCAACCGCCATAACCAGAGTATCGTAATGAAACGTACGCTGTGGTATTAGTTCTTCCCCTTCATTATTAATGGTGGGGCTTACGGTGATTTCTTGCGTTTCTCTGTTTAAACCTTCCATTCTACCCAGGCGGAAGCGAAAATGGTTGCGATGTGCCTGAGCCAGGTATTCAAGTTCTTCGGAAGCATCCAGGGTCCCCGCAGCAACTTCATGTAATAAGGGTTTCCAGATATGGGTTTGTGAGGCATCCAGTAAAACAATTTCTGCTATGCCGGGTTTGCCTAATTTATTGCCCAGGCTGGTGGCTAGTTCTAGTCCTGCTGCGCCACCACCAACAATAAGAATTTTATGCAGGGGATTTGTTGTGCCCATGAGGTTTTCCTGTACAGAGTCATAATTGCAGACACTATACATCATTTAAATGCAATAAAGTACAAGATATACTTTGATAAATTCCGCAAATAATGACTTGTGCAGGTATAATAAAAAACATTGTGTCATTTTATACGGATAGCGTTTTATGCTTCGTTACCTTTTATTTTGTTTGTTTGTATTTTCAACTACAGCCACTGCAGAGGAAGATGCGTCTGCAATAACAGATTCTCCTGATTCCGCTGAAATATTAAATTCTTCAGACGTGCCTGATATGCCATTGCCTGTACAGGATGGCGAGCCTATGGAAGCAGATATTACCATTACTCGACGCGGCGAAAAAACCATTCATGAATACCGTATTAATGGCGTAATCTACAAGATTAAAGTTATCCCTGATATTGGTCCGGCTTATTATTTTATTGATCCTGATGGCGATGGTGAGATGGAAGAGGTCAGTGAAAGTGACCTGGATAGTTTAATCAAAATTAATCAGTGGACAATTCTTAGCTGGTAAAGTCTTGTCTGTCTATACATCAATTTCAGCGTCTGAAATTGAGTCAATTATAGGGTCTTATCAGCTCGCCCCGCTTATTGGCTATACAGGAATAAGTGCAGGGATAGAAAACACCAATTATTTATTAAATACTGCACAAGGTGATTTCGTATTAACCCTGTATGAACACTTTAAGGCGCAAGAGATATTGCCTTATCTGGATTTGCTAGTTCAGCTAGCTGAGCATGAAAGCTACTATCCTGTTCCGCTTGCAGATGCGCAGCATGAATACTTACAAGTATTAGCAGGAAAGCCGGCAGCATTATTTAAATGTTTACCAGGGAAATCCGTTCAGCAGACAACGTCTGAGCAGTATCAGGCAGTTGCCGAAGCCTTGGCGAGGTTGCATTTACATAGCTCAGGATTGACTTTCAGGAAAACAAATTCCAGAAATATTGCATGGATACACGGCATCGCAAAACAGGTCAACCCTCATTTGTCGGCGCAAGATAGTATGCTATTAGAAGATGAACTGGGCTTTCAATCAAAACATCCGCTTCAGCATCTAAGGCAAGGGATCATACATGCCGATTTATTTAAAGATAATGTATTATTTGTGGGCGAGCGCTTAACAGGCATGTTAGATTTTTATATGGCCTGCCATGATTGTTATTTACTGGATATTGCGATTACCTTGAACGACTGGTGCATTGATCAGCAGGGCCAATATAGCCATACACAACAAGCTGTTTTTATGTCGGCATATCAGCAGCTAAGAGAGATTGATCAGCAAGAGCAAAAATACCTTCCTGTATTTCTACGCCGAGCGTGTTTGCGCTTCTGGTTGTCCCGCTTAGAACACCAGCTTAATCCTCAAGAAGGTGAGATTACCCAGAAAAAAGACCCTGATCGCTTTAAAAAATTATTACTACAACATCGGCATTTTGATAGCTTGCAATAATCCCCTTCCTAGATAGCAGCAGCGTGGTACAATTCGATACTCGTATTTCGTGCGATAAATATATCGTTGAAGTATCGATTGATAATAATTATAAAAGGAGAGGTTTACATGAAACTAAAACAAGCTTTATTGGCAGGTGTAGTACTTTTATTATCTATTTCTGCCAATGCAGAAATTTTATTAGAAGATAATTCAAAAATTGTAGGTAAATGGAACTTATATGCAGAAGCCGCCCAGTTGCATAAAGAGAAAGTAGAACTTTTTTCTATTTGGGACTTTACCAATCAAGGCGTTATAAAAACTGAATCCGAAGATCGTTTTGGACGCACAAAAACGTTAAAGATTGATTTAAAATATGCAGTCGAAGACGGAGTAATCAAGAAACAAAAAAGTCCGGGTCGTGCAAAATTGGAAACGTGCAAAGTTATTACGCTAGATGACAAAGAGATGGTTTTAAAATGCCCATTTCTGTATTTGTTTTTCAAAAGATAATAACAGCCAGTTTTGGGGAGTAGGCTAAAGCCTATTTCCCCTTATTAATCAGACCAATAATTCTCACTGACAAAGTTTTCCAGGGCACGGCCTTCTGCCCAATTTTCTAATTCCAGCATAGGTCTGGGATAAAATTCTTCAACATGGCCGAGACAAAGAATCGCAATCGGCAGACTGCCTTCTGGCATTTTCAAAAGGGTGGCTAATTCTTCAGGTTCAAATAAAGATACCCAACCCATACCTAAGCCTTCAGCTCTGGCTGCAAGCCATATGTTCTGTATTGCACAGGCAGTGGAAGCAATATCCATTTCAGGCAAAGTACGCCGGCCAAAAATATGCTGTTCGCGTTTATCAGGCAGCGCTACAATCAATAATTCGCCACACTCCAGAATACCTTCAACTTTAAGCTTCATGAAATCAGCCTGGCGCTCGCCCAGTGCTTCTGCTGTAAGCTGACGTTCCTGTTCAACTATTTCATGTACTGCATGGCGTAATGTCTGGTCAGTTATTCTGATAAATCGCCAGGGTTGCATTAAGCCGACACTACCTGCTTGATGGGCCGCTTTTAATAGCTTCGCTAAAGTGTCCGCAGGCACTGCTTTATCAATAAAATGGCGCATATCACGGCGTTCAGCAATGGCGCGATAAACTGCTGATATTTCAGCATCAGAAAACTTATGTTTATCCATAAACTAGAGCCAGGCTAATTAAGACAACGGCTTCAACCATTTCTACACTGGCACCATAGACATCGCCAGTCACGCCCTGTATACGCTGTATACTGAGATGTCTTATGCCGGCAATGATCAGAACAGTTGCGAGTAGCGTATAGATATTTGTCAGCCAGAAACACAACAGTAAGGATGTAAATATAATCAGCTTGGCGATAGATCTGGGCAGGTGTTTCTGTAGTGCGCTCCCTAAGCCATTTTCTCTAACATAAGGTGTGCTTAGCATCAGTATCAAAATACTTAAGCGGCCTAAAAAAGGCGCAAGCCAAAGGAAGTCCAGTCCAGCATGAAACTGCATTAAGCTTTGAATGGCTGACCATTTTAAAAGTAAAATTAAAACCAGCATAATCACTGCAATTGGCCCGGCTGCCGGATCCTGCATAATCTTTAAACTACGTTCTTTATCTCCTAAACCGCCCGCCCAGGCATCACTGCAGTCAGCAAGACCATCAAGATGCAATCCGCCTGTCAATAATACCCAGGCAGATAATATAATGGCGGCATGTATAGCGAATGACATACCAGGGAGTAGCCGGGCTATCAGGATCAGAATCATACCGATCAGCAAGCCTACTAGAGGATAAAACAGAACCGATTGGCCTAATCGCTGGTCAGAAACGGTAATATTTATATTTAACGGAATGCGCGTGAGGAATTGCACAGCGAGCGCAAAAGAAGCTAGCATGATAAAAAAGTAACTAGGCTATTAATATAGGAATTTCTATTTGTCCTTTAAGATTTTATTTTAAAGGCCTGCCTTGGTGATCCTTGTATATTCTGCCGGAATATAATAAAAAAGCCTCAACAATTGGCCACAGAATGCCAAAGCCAAGAGTGGCAATACACACAAGAGTCTGGATAACAGCCAATTTATAAAAGCCCAGATACCAGCGATGCCCAGCAAAAAAACCAGTTAAAGGGAAAAGCGCTAAGGCCAGGGCTATGCGGCGTGATTTTACCGGCTCTTGATGATCTAGATAGCTACCAATAAGCGTGACCATAGTAGCGCTAGCACCCTCACCTTCAAATAATACATCAGAATCAATAATAGGCAGAACGGACTCACTCCATTCACTCACATGAAATTCGTAAAACTGCTCATCGCTTTTAATCACACCCGTTTGAGTGTCTTCATCGTAACTTTTAATTTTTCCAATCATTTTAAGTAAAGCCTCGTAACATAATTTTCCATGATTTTACTATACTTGAATCCTCAGGGAGGACTTTATTCTACTTCCACGAGGAGTGTGTGGATCAGGTTAAGTAAAACGTCTTTAGTATAGTCATTTCTGTTTGAATATTAGTCAAGAGTCAGGCTCTTGTTTTGTTCTTGCCGCTAAAAAATTGTTCAGCAGTCTTATCAATAGAGCACCAATAATGAGACTGAAAATTAAAATAATCCAGGTGTAATGGGTGTTGTTAATAGGATATAGGTCAGGTGTTAAAGGGGCAGTCAAGCCTAAGATACTGTCTAAATTTCCTGATCCCTTGCCTACTTTTAGCTGGGCTTTCATGCCTTTTTCTGTATGTTGTGAGACTTCACAGTGGATGTAATAGGTATAGTCACGACTGGGTACGATAAACGAGCCAGTTTTTTGACCTTTGCCGTAAAGTTCAATGGTGAACATGCCTTTGGGGTACATATATCCAGGTAGGCCATGAATCATAAATTGATGGCGAATATCATCTTCATTGATAAAAGTGACATTAACACGGGCGCAGGGAGGTACTTGCAAGTCGCGGTTGTCATAAGTAAACATTTTGCCCGCAAAATCTTTGGCAAACTTATGTCCGCCACGAATGGTAATATTGACATCCTCAGAGATTGCCTGGCAATCTTTGGGTAAGTTATCCGGGTTATTATTCATGATCATGCCTTTATCATCCATAACCATCCCTCCATGGTTCATTGCAGCAAAAACAGGCATGGTTAAAACGAATGAGCATAGAAGTAATGTTATTTTTTTCATGACTTAGCCCTGCTTAATCCGCGAATAATAAATACAGTCAGCCCGATAGTAAGGCCCACTAATAAACCAAATAAAATAATACGCAGATAAT
>CAYWLM010000080.1:6234-12790 GCA_964459125.1 uncultured Methylomonas sp.
GTCAGCCCGATAGTAAGGCCCACTAATAAACCAAATAAAATAATACGCAGATAATCTGGTGCCAGTTCTCCTGCTTCAAGTTTTCCCCAAAGTGGACGTTGTTTGGCATAGTAACTATTCGTCAGCACATCATCTAAAGCATCTTGTCGTAAACCAGTTGGCATGCCTTGCTTGCTTAACATGCTTTCATAAACCAGTAAGGCTATATTCCCACCAGGACTCATGCCATCATTGGCTACGCCCATTTCTACATGATCATGAAATAGCCAGACTCCTTCGCCATAGCTGTGCAAGCCATCATTAGTGGTTTGCAGGTGTAAATCAATGCGCTGTGCGGCTGATAAACCATAAACATCACGGGTAATCTGTGCGGCAGGGTTTTGTGCCACACCATCATAATCGGTAATAGTAGCTTTATGACCATGTATATGTATGGCAATATTGCTGTGTTGGGTATTGGCGATGCGTAGTTTAATATTTTCGTCTGGTTTGGCAATGACTAGAGCATCACGCAAGGTGAAAGGGAAAGAGTGACCATTGAGCATAAAATAATTTTCACTGGATTCACTCATATTATAAACGCGGTGCATTTGCTTGGAGATCACGCGTATATCATTGGACTCTTGTATGGTTTTTGCCAGATTTTTATCTATTGACTGGTAATGCAGGTCGTATTCACGGTCAAATTTTTCCTTAATTGCCACTGAAGAATGGCGTACATGTCCAGCACCGACATTAAAGGTTTGCACCCAATTGTTGGGCTTGTTTTCTTCAACCACAAACATGCCATTTAAGCCCATCATTAAATGTTTATCAGTTTGTACATGACAATGATAAAGCATGGTTCCCGCATGGCGCGGCTGCAGTTCATAAGTGCGAGTAGATCCCGGCATAACCGGCTTTTCACCGGTCACAGGAACACCATCATTATCCCCTCCTGTGGATGTTTTAAACGCATGATCGACACCATGAAAGTGCAGAGTATGCGGAAAATAATGCGTATTTTCCAGAGTGATGTATACCTTGTCGCCTTGTTCAACACGAATCACAGGAGAGGGCGCGCGTAAAATCGCATTGGCTTGATTTGAGCGGAAATTTTTTACACTCATGCCGCGTAATTTGGGTGAAAATGCCCACATGCCGGGCTGTATGTCAGGGGCAATTTCATAAGTCGGAAAAACGCCTGTGCTATCAGGTGTTGCGCCATTTAATTCAAGAACTTCCAGTTTAATATGGATAATGTCCGGATCACCATCGCCATCTAGATCATCACTCTTTGTTAATGCGTCTTCAGCAATACGACTATTCATGATGGTATGCATGGAAATATTATTCATTCCCTTGACAAAGGCTGCGATATTATAAGGATTGTCAGGTTCGCAAAGCAGAGATTCATCTATTTCAACACCATCAATCACTTGTGCTGCGCGCCATTCGGGGTGCAGGTCTTCACACGCCTTGTAGACCTTCAACGGCTGACTAAGCTGGGGTTGTTGCCCCGCAGGTAAGTCAATGCCTGCTGCGCGCTCAAAAAAAGCAGGTTGCAGCCATGCACTTAAGACAATCAGAGCAACGACAACAGGAATAAGACGGTAATAGAAGATTTTGTTGTGCATATAGTAAGGCTGGCAAGGATAGATTGGTTGTTAAAAAGCTGATATTGAAGCATCCTTGCCATTCAATGATTATCCAAGGCAATATAATCAAACGTTTATAATAGCATAATTTTATAGAGGGAGGTTTTCTGGTTCGATGAGTACTCACCAATATGCATTACCATGCAAAGCATAGCAACCAGGAGTTGCTTATATGTGCTTATCTGGACTAAGTTGCTGCAGTATGAAATTAACGCTAAAGGCGATAATTAATAATACGATGCCTAATGCCAGGCCGAGTTCAAAATCTCCTTTACTGGTTTCTAGTGCTATTGCAGTAGTCATGGTTCGCGTCGTGCCTTGAATATTACCTCCCAGCATCATGGCAGCTCCTACTTCGCCTATTGCTCGCCCAAAACCAGTAATAACGGCCGCTAAAATCACATAACGTAATTCTTTAATGAGCGGTAAGAATAACTGGCTTTGGCTGGCTCCCAGTGATTTTAGAGTTGGTAGTAAGCGACTATCGGCTGATTGTACGGCGACTACGCACATATTGATAATGATTGGCAGTATTAAACTGGCTTGTCCAATAATAACTGCTGTTTCTGAGTACAACAGACCATAATCACCAAATAAACCACGGCGGCTGAGTAAACCATAGAAAATCAGGCCTATCATCACTGTTGGCATGGCCATTAAAGTATTCAGTAATTGCAATAACAGGCGTTTGCCAATAAAGGTATTTACTGCAATTAATATCCCGAGAGGAATTGCAAGTAGTGCGGCGATTGTTGTCGCTATCAGGGCTATTTTTAGAGATGTCCAGACAATCAAATATATTTCCGGGTCAAATTGTAGCAATAGTCTGATTGCTGCAGTAATCGCCTGCGTAAAATAATTCACTTGATTATACTGGATCTGAACGTTGCCAATGCCCCGACTTTCCGCCTGATTTTTGTTCCAGTTGCACTTTGTTAATGCTCATGCCTCGATCAACTGCTTTACACATATCGTAGATGGTCAGTAACGCGATTTGCGTTGCTGCCAAAGCCTCCATTTCAACACCGGTCTGACCATTGGTTTTTACTGTGGTGTGGCAATGAATACGGTTTTTTTCTACGTCAATAGTGAAATTTACTTCTACATAAGTAATAGGTAAGGGATGGCAAAGGGGGATTAAATCAGCGGTTTTTTTGCTGGCCATAATACCTGCTATACGAGCAATGGATAACACATCGCCTTTTTTATGTTCGCCGTTTTGAATTAAGGCTAAGGTGCTCGGCAGCATTTCGATATAACCAGTTGTGACTGCGATACGTTGGGTAATTGCTTTTTGGCCAACATCGACCATATGAGCTTCACCTGATTGGTTGAAATGGGTTAGTTTTGTCATGTTACTTTAGGTTTTGATTAATGGCATGTATTATAAGTCTATTATCTATTTTTTAGTCAATGAGTGAATGGCTGTGAGCATTAAAGTACGTTATTTTGCAAGTTTAAAAGAAAGTTTAGGACGCGATAGCGATACTCTGGACTTTGAACAGCCTATTAGTGTAGCGGAAACGTGGGCAAGGGCAGTTCCAGTAAAGGAAATGCCAGTTAATATACTTGCGGCAGTTAATATGCAATATGTGAGTTTAGATCAGCAAGTGACTGATGAGGACGAAGTTGCCTTTTTCCCTCCGGTAACTGGAGGTTAGCATGATTCAGATAGTCTCTTCTGAATTTGACCCTTTTGTCGAGGTTCAAAGCCATCAAAAAAAAAGTGCCTTAACGGGAAAATACGGTGCAACCAGTCTATTTATTGGCACTATGCGTGATTTTAATGACGGCGATAAGGTGCAGGGTATGACGCTGGAACATTACCCTGGCATGACTGAAAAACAGCTAGCTATCGTGGTCGCAGATGCTGAGGAAAAATGGTCATTACTGGATACATTGGTGATTCATCGTGTTGGTGATGTGTTTCCTGATGATGTGCTGGTGCTTGTTGTTGTCTGGTCTGCGCATCGAGGCGATGCGTTTGATGCCAGTCGGTATATTATGGAACAATTAAAATCCAGTGTGCCTTTCTGGAAGAAAGAGATACTGACTGATGACAATAGTCGCTGGGTAAGCAAAAATACTGATGGTTATTGTAGATAATATCAGAGTGCACTCGTTCCCACGCAGAGCGTAGAAACGAGTTTAGTCTCAGCTGTGATTATTTAGAATGCAGGTTTATCCGCTGCGTTGTTGTAACGCTCAATACTTGACGTGATTTCGGCCTCGGCCTCTTCAATGCCGAACCAGCCTTCAACCTTAACCCATTTACCTTCTTCCAGATCTTTGTAATGCTCAAAGAAATGAGCAATTTTATTCAGATCCGCTTCGGGGAAATCCAGATAAGTTTCTATTTTATTGTAATACTGTGTCAGTTTTTGTACCGGCACAGCTAGTATTTTTGCGTCTTCGCCTGCTTCATCAGACATTTTTAATACACCAATCGGGCGACAACGAATAACACTACCATTTAAAATAGGGTGTGGTGTTATAACCAATACGTCAACTGGATCACCGTCATCAGATAAAGTGTGTGGAACATAACCATAGTTTGCTGGGTATTGCATCGCTGTACCCATAAAACGGTCTACAGTTAATGCGCCAGTTGCTTTGTCTACTTCATATTTCACAGGGTCACTGTAAGCAGGGATTTCAATAATAACATTGATGTCACTAGGGACATCTTTACCAGGTTTGACGTTTGTAAATGACATATTGCTTCTCTTAAATATGGAAAATTAATAACTATATAATTATACGCATATTCTTTATACTTTGAGCGTTGATATTTGTTTAATTTTTGATTTTAAGGTGAAGTGAGTGCAGGGAATATTACGTAAGATGAAAACTGAGTTACAACAGCCGGTAAAGTATCATTTGCCGTTGGGTGAGCAGTTAATAGAATTAAATTCCTTTATCGGCCAAGCGATTAAACTGAATTTCACAGGCAAGATTTTTTGTGTGCATTGTCAGCGTGCGATAAAAAAAAGTTTTAACCAGGGTTTTTGTTACCCGTGTTTTACCACTTTGGCACAATGCGATATATGCATAATGAAACCTGAATTGTGTCATTTCGATGCAGGTACCTGCCGGGAGCCAGAATGGGCCAAGAAGTTTTGTTTTCAACCACATTATGTTTATTTGGCAAATTCATCAGGCATTAAGGTTGGGATTACTCGCCATACTCAGGTTCCAACGCGCTGGATAGATCAGGGGGCGGTACAGGCATTGCCTATATTAAAAGTGCAATCCCGCTATATTTCAGGCCTGGCCGAGATCATAATTGCTGAGCATGTCAGTGATAAAACCAGTTGGCAACGCATGTTGAAAAATCTGCAAGACCCTGTTCATCTATTGGCAAAGCGTGATGAATTACTGTCTGTGTGTCAGCAGCAGCTCGCGGCAATAAAAGAGAAATTTGGTGAACAGGCGATTGAGTTGTTGCCCGAAGAAAAAGTCACGGAGATTGTATATCCTGTTGAACACTACCCTGTTAAAGTAAAATCGTTTAATTTAGATAAAGCGCCTGAGGTGGCAGGAATCTTACAAGGGATTAAAGGACAGTATTTACTGTTCGATACCGGTGTGATTAATATCCGTAAATTTGCCGGCTATGAAGTGGAGTTTGAGGCATGACACAGGTACGCGAAATAGCGCAATTAGGTGCAAAAATTTTACGGCTGCGTGCAAAAGAAGTGCAAGATATTAAATTAGCAGAAATGCAGTTTATTGTAAGCGATATGTTTGCTACTTTGGCAAGCACTAATGGTGTGGGGATAGCCGCACCACAAATATCGGAGTCATGGCGTATGATGATTATTGCATCCAGGCCGTCGGAACGCTATCCCTATGCGCCTGAAATGGAAGCAACGTTAATGGTTAACCCGTGTTTTGAATGCATTAGTGAGCAACAAGAAAAAGATTGGGAAGGTTGTTTAAGTATCCCTGGTATTCGGGCAAAAGTACCTAGGTATACCAATATAAAAGTGGCTTATACAAATGCAGAAGGAGAGCAGGTTACTCAAGCTTTAGACGGATTTGTAGCACGCGTTTTTCAGCATGAATATGATCATCTTGATGGCTTGGCTTATCTGGATAGGGTGGAAAGTAATCGAGATATTATTTCTGAAGTGGAGTTTGCAAAAATAATGCAAGCGCAGAAGTAGGCTTTATTATTGATCTTTAATGCAGTTTTTGAACCTTGATGATGGTTTTATAAAACGCTTAGCCTGACATTGCGATGAATAAAAGATACAGGGAGTAATCAAGCTGGATAGGTTTCTGATAAGGTGGCGGTCCCCCTCTCCCAGGGTACTAACAATTTTCGAGTTGATTTTGCTGGCTTATCTAAATACTGGCGATTAAGCTTATTATTTCTGGGCATGATAACAAGGCGGGTAAAGGGTACCGCAAAAAATATAAACAACGCCCCGGCTAACCAAAAAAATAGAGTCTCGGATAAACTAAACAAGAAGGGCTCAAACTATCAAGATTAGAGCTAATGCTATCTGCATTACTGATGCCTTGTTATAACGAGGTGCGAATACTCTAGCAGCTGGTTTTGTTCAGCATTCAAGTCGAGCAGGGTGTTCGGCAATATTGATACACCAAGCTGCTCAGCTAAACATAATACAACGGAGGATGCTTGCATTTTCTAGAAGTGTGAGCAGGTTTTTTCTGCTCACATCAATATTACTCAGCCTCTTAGCCAGTTTGATTACAGCATTTTGATTAACGTTTTTGCATATGAAACTGCAATTCTCTAGGTAAAGTAAAGACAACTTTTTCCTCAATGCCTTTAATTTCAGTGACAGTTTCGCCACCCCATTCCTGTAGTTGTTTAATAACTTCCTGTACTAACACTTCAGGAGCTGATGCGCCTGCAGTTACTCCGACTACATCAATACCCGTAAACC
>CAYWLM010000081.1:0-12261 GCA_964459125.1 uncultured Methylomonas sp.
AAGGCCCTAGTTCTTCTAAAGGCATAAAATAGCTATAGGCACTATAAGCCAGCCCACGTTTTTCGCGGATTTCATTAAACAGTAGAGAAACTAAACCACTTCCGCCTAGAATATGATTACCCACATATAAGGGAAAATAATCAACATCTTTCCTGCGTAATGCTGGCAGACCGGCAAGAACATGCGTTTGTGTTGATGGAAAATTGATATGCTCCTGGCTAGCTTTTGCAGGTAAGCTCACGTGTGGCACAGGTTTTGCTTTTGCACCCTGCTTTAACTGTTTAAATAAGGTTTCAGCCATTTGCTGCGCCTGCTGCTCAGTTAAATCACCCACAATGGCTAAAACAGCATTGTTACGTACATAATACTGTTGATAGAATTGTTGAATATCAGATAAAGACATTTTCTGTAGTGTCTTTATCTCACCAACGACCAGATGCGCATACGGATGTTCACCATAGATAGACTTATAGAAAGTTTTTTCAGCAATAAAGCCAGGCTGTTCCTGTTGTTGCTTAAGTCCAATCAGTGTCTGTTGTTTGATGCGTTGAAACTGGTCTTGCTCAAATCGAGGCTGGCTAATGATTTTCTCAAAAGTGCTTAAAGCCTGCTCTAATAAATCAGCCTGGGTTAAACTACGCAAACCAACCCAGCTAGTATCCTGATCGGCTGCAGAACTATATTCTGCGCCGACAGCATCAAATCGCTGTGCAATTTGATCGACATTCCATTGCCCTGCACCAGTTTCTAATAAACTATTGGTTAACGATGCAATACCATGATGCTTGCCATCTCGCACACTACCCGCATCAAAAACTAAGCGCATATCCACCATGGGCAAGCCAGGACTGGCAACAAAATAGACTTGCCCACCCTGACTCGTTTGCCAATGTTTGATTGGCTGAAAAGCGAATGCAGGTACGCTAGCTAAACTAAATAACAGGGTGACCAATAATAATTTAATGCGCATGATTAACTCCCGCTGTTGTATTTGCCCGCATCGACTGCGGCTCTAGATAAGCGATACTTAATTGTGACTCCAGCAGATATTTATCCGCCACCAGGCGCACTTGCTCAGCAGTCACCTGATTAATTTTTTCTCTATATTGTTCTGATTTCTGCCATCCCAGACCTACGGTTTCAGCCATACCCAATTTCATTCCCTGATAAAACAGAGAGTCCTGCTCATAAACCGAGTCTGCCATCACTTGTGCCTTAACCCTTGCCAATTCCTTGGCACTCATTGTTTCTCTTTGTAGCTCGCGTATTTCGCTCTTTAATGCTATTTCCATATCCAGCAGGGTTTTACCTTTTACCGGTGTTGCTTCAAACATAAATAATTCTTCTAAACGCGCTCCCAAGTCATAACCTACACCAACTGAACTGGCAATTTGTTGCCCACGCTGCAATCTAGCAGGCAAACGCGAACTGTCACCACCATCCAGTACAGCCGCTAAGACATCCAAAGCATAGGCTTCCCATTCCTGATCCACAGTTTTTAAACTGGGAACTTTATAAGCCATCAGTATATAAGGAACTTCAGCCGGTAATTTAACCGTCATACGTCGAACACCGACTTGCTCGATTTCGGGTTGCGGTTTTAAGGTTTTAATTTTCTCGCTCGGAATAGCGCCAAAATACTGCTCTGCTAACTTAAAAACCTCTTCAGCCTGCACATCACCAGCAACAACCAGAGTGGCATTGTTTGGCGCATACCATTGTTGATACCACTGCTGTAAATCAGCTAGTTGATAATTTTCTATGTCGCTGGGCCAGCCAATTACCGGATTTTTGTAGGGTGAGCTGAAATAGGCCATCGCCATTAAATACTCTTGCAGCTTGGCACGCGGGTTATCTTCGGTACGCATGCGCCGCTCTTCCATCACGACTTGCAACTCTTTATCCAGCTCTTCAGCTAATAAATGTAAGTTGCGCATGCGATCCGCCTCTAACTCAAAGCTAATCGCTAAACGAGACTTTTCCAGTGTTTGAAAATATGCGGTATAATCGCGCCCAGTAAAGGCATTTTCCCGGCCCCCGTTTTCTGCAATAATTTCGGAAAATTTGCCAGCAGGGTAATTATCCGTACCTTTAAACATCATATGCTCTAGCATATGAGAAATGCCAGTGATACCTGACGGCTCATAGCTTGAGCCTACTTTGTACCAGATTTGCGACACGACCACTGGAGAGCGATGTTCTTCTTTAACTAAAACCTTTAGTCCATTAGTTAACACACGCTCTTGAACTTCAGCGGCATGGATACTAAATGAATAAAATAACAATATAAATAGACGGACTATCATTTATTAACTTCTCCCGAAAAATAGAGCATAAAATACCAGTAGAGCGCGTATTCTATCCCAGATATGACTTAAACAAATAAACTAAGCATGACAAACGAAAAAACAACAATCACCTGGAAAAACTATCTTGAGTTATGTAAGCCTAAAGTGGTTGCATTGCTGGTTTTTACTGCCAACGTGGGCATGCTGCTAGCAGTTCCAGGTATGCCGCCAATCGCGCTGTTTATATATGCGACACTGGGTATCGGTTTGGCCTCTGCATCAGCTGCTGCCATCAACCATTTTATCGATCAAAAAGCGGATGCACAAATGGCACGCACCAAGAACCGTCCTTTGCCACAAGGTGATCTAAGCTCAACTAATGTACTGGTCTTTGCTGGTGTATTAGGCATTTCAGCCATGTTGATACTGGTTTTTCTGGTCAACACACTCACCGCTGTGCTTACTTTTTTATCACTGATAGGTTATGCAGTGATTTATACAGTGTATTTAAAACGCATGACTCCGCAAAATATTGTCATAGGTGGCGCAGCAGGTGCAGCCCCTCCACTACTTGGCTGGTGCGCGATGACCGGAGAAGTTCACCCCTACGCTTTATTGCTATTCTTGTTAATCTTTGTCTGGACACCACCACATTTCTGGGCGCTAGCGATCGCCAGACGTGATGAATATGCAAAAGTTAATATTCCTATGCTGCCCGTAACTCATGGCACGGAATTTACGCGTTTACATATACTGCTATATACTATTTTATTGTTTATCGTCACCCTGCTCCCCTATTTAACAGGGATGAGTGGTTTGATTTATTTGATTCCAGGATCTTTATTAAGCTTAGGATTTATATACTTTGCAATCAAAATGATGCGCACAAAATCAGATAAAACCGCGATGCAAACCTTTGGCTATTCCATCGTTTATTTGATGCTGATTTTTGCGCTATTGTTAATTGACCATTATTACAAAATTACAATTAACTGATAATACAACATCCAACAACACAGACCATCAGGCATCAGGAGTAAAAGAGCTTCAGCTATATTCTGGTGCCGTCAATAGCTACAGAGGCTGTGAAAGCACGGTAGGTCCGATTAGCGCGCAGCGTAATCGGACGAATGATTATCTAAGCCAGGTATCACTCGCTGTCAGCCCAGGATGCGATGATAGCCTCCAGAAGGCTCAGGATATTTATTTTCCGAACTGTGAAAGGCGATATAAATATTTCAGTGGGCAGCGATGAATAACATGCGTCCGATTACGCTACGCTAATCGGACCTACCATGCTTATTGAAGGCGGATAATCCTAAAGCTTGATTTAGGAACGAAAATTCAATATAAGCAGCCAAAATCCAGATACATACTAGAATTTGAACTGTATGCGGCAAAGCATTTATTACAGCTCCAGCTGAACCATTCTAAAAGCCTAAAAGGCCATCGGCCTATTACACGTTTTACAGTACCTGTTCAGCCTCAGGGTGCATTTGTGAAAGTTGCTGTTTAGCTATTTTTGAAATAATAAAAATGACTAAGGCACAGGCAAAAACTCCCCCAAAAAGTAGTACATTATGCGGTCCCTCATAGCCAGCCCCTTTAACTAACTGATCTGAAAAATGTCCCGCTAGATAACCAAAATAAACCAATGCCGTGTTATAAATAAATAAACCCGTAGTTGCTATCCAGTAAGGTAAAAACCGGATACGACTAATAGCAAAAACATAACTAAGCAGAGCAAATGGAATGGGTAATAGACGTAGCAAAAAAATCACCTTAAATCCGTTCTCATCTATTATCTGAGATAATAGATTAAGCTTGGGGTGTTGCTGTAATAACTTTTGTGCTTTTTCTCTGACGACATAACGTCCTAGATAAAAGATGACAGCCGATGCTAACATAGTTGCAATCATGACATAAACTATCGCGTCACTCAGTGTAAACAAAGTACCTGCGATGACACATAAAACATCGACAGAGAAAAAGAATGGCGTTAGCACAATAAACAATGCGATAAAACCTACACCTGCCCAAGGTCCTAATTCTTTTAAGCCTGCTTCTATCAATGCAATATGATTTTCCAGCCAATAACCAATAAAGATAACGCTGATAATGACAATAATAGAGCTGAAAATACGTCGTGTTGAATAAGTGTGATTATGCAAGGAAATCATAGGCTAATCTTTTAAAAAAGTAACAATAAAACACCGTTTTGGCACACGGACTTCGAACTATCGCGAATAATTTGTTTACCAATAAAGTAGTGAAACAATTTTTTCAGCTCAAGTAGGGAACGCATCGCGTACCTTTCACGCAAAACTCGCAATATTTTATCGCTACGTTTGGAATGCGCTACGTATCCTACAGCTAGACTATTTGTACCCAAAAATTAATTTAATATTTGGCATCCTTCATTTGGAGCTAAAAGTAGTTGACACTTTTTAGGGTGAGTTATCGTCATTCCTGCATGCTTCTAGCAGGAATCTTGCGTAAACAAAGAGATTCCCGATAAAGCTTGTGCCCAGCTTGACTGGGTAACACTCGGGAATGACGATGCTAATGAAATGAAAGTGTAAACTGACCAATGAAAGATACCTAATATTTTTGGAGAATGGGTAGAGAGAAGTGCCTGCTTTTTAGGCGTGCTATAAAACCCATCAATCCTGCGCAGAATAATGCGTTTGCAAAAAGACGCTCTACCCATCCTGTACTAAACCTTAAAATTAAAAATGTTAGGTTAATTATTCATGTGTACTTATATGCAGACTTTCTACTCTCCATATAAGGCTGATTGCAATATATCACCTGTCATCGCGCCACCGCGTTGTTTAACATAATCGACTACAACAGGTACAAACTTATCAACCATATCAGGTGAAAGGTCCAAATCAATAAACGAAGACGCCAAAGCATCAAAATTGCCATAGCTACTAACATTATCACCTATCAGTGACGATGCACCATTAATCAGGCTAGAAGAAGAACCGGATGTCTTAGGTGCAGCACTTAACAAACTATCCATTTCAGGAACTACGGCACTTATCTGTGCAAATTGCCCTGCATCCAGCTGACCTTGCGCTGCTTTAAAAATTGCCCCAGCCCCACCTTCTGCCTGAGCTGATGAAATCCCCAATTTACTGACTAATGTTTCTGTTAACCCTCCTTTGGAGGGTATTACTGCAGCAGCTGTTCCCAGAGTAGATAATTGCTTGCCTGTCTCTACCGCTTGTTGGGCTGTTTCGGCAGTATCTTGTATGCTAGTCAGACCATTACTTAGCGAATCCAGGTTTAAACCCTCTGCGAAAACAGGCGATAAAAAGCCTAGTGAAACAGCCAGTATGATTGGTGAATATGATTTTATAATGTGTACGGTTTGCATTTCTTTTCCTTTAAATAAAGTTATTTGTAATTATCAAATAAGCGAAGAGCTATAGAATGATCAGTATCGCATAACAAAGTGTAAATTAGAAAATATGTCTGGAATATAATTCCGCGACAGTATTTTGCATCAATACAGTTAAATAGCTTTGTTCTTGCAAATCCTGCAACAGACTACTTAGCTGCTTCACGTAGCAGTACTTTCTGTCTTTGCTGGTCTTTTTCCTGATACTTTAATGCGCGGCGCTGTGACGAAACATGACTTGCCGATGAGCCGATATGTTCTTCGCCGCGTTGTTTCGCTAGCTGAACTTGTTTTTCGCGTTCAGCAAATCGTCTCCTTTGCTGTGCATTGACCTTATCGTAACAATGAGGACAACTGACGCCTTTTTCATAGTGTACACTGTTTTTTTCTTCCTCAGTAATAGGGTATCGACAAGCAAAGCATTGGTCATACTGGCCTTTTTCTAAATCGTGATTTACCGCTACCCGGTTGTCAAAAACAAAACACTCACCCTGCCAGAGTGATTGTTCTACAGGAATTTCTTCCAGGTATTTCAATACACCACCTTGCAAATGATACACTTCATCAAATCCCTGCTCTTTTAGATAAGCAGTAGATTTTTCACAGCGAATACCACCGGTACAATACATGGCTACTTTTTTGTGTTTTTCTGGATCCAGATTCTGTCTTACATACTCTGGAAACTCACGAAAGGAATCTGTTGCTGGATTAATTGCATTTTTAAAACCACCTATTTGAACTTCATAGTCGTTACGCGTATCAATCAGTAATACTTCAGGATCAGAAATAAGTGCGTTCCAGTCTTGCGGTTTGATGTAGGTACCCACAATTTTGCGGGGATCTATGCTATCAACTCCCATAGTCACAATTTCTTTCTTTAATTTAACCTTACTACGATAAAACGGCATTTCCTGTTCATAAGATTCCTTGCTTTGAATATCTGCAAGACGAGGATCAGCACGTAACCAGGCGATTAAAATATCGATCCCTTTTCGGTCACCGGCAATGGTTCCGTTAATGCCCTCTTTAGCAAGCAACAAAGTGCCCTTTACCTGATGGTCTTCCATCAGTTGCAATAAAGGGTTTCTGAGCTCTTTGAAATCCTCAAGCGTAGCGAACTTATATAATGCGGATACTACAATATTTGACATATAACACCTGTATGCGAACCGGAACGTAAATCCGGAGCAATAATAAATAAAAGTATATTTTACAATATCTTCACTAATTTTATAAATACTTATTAAGCCCACTCTAAATATCCAGATTTGATATATAAGCTGAATGCAGAGAACAGTCGGGAAAAATAAAACAATAATACTTGTAAGTACAATTACCTGATATACAATTAATAAATAATACACTCTCTTAAGGTGCATATACTTATGTATGAAAATTTAGAAACCGCTAAAAATCCAGAAAAATTGAAGCGCATAGTCGTTGACCCTGTCTCTCGCGTAGAAGGTCACGGCAAAGTTACCTTATTATTAGATGAAAATAACAAGGTCCAGCAAGCGCGCTTACATATCGTCGAATTTCGTGGTTTTGAAAAATTTATTCAAGGCCGCCCCTACTGGGAATTGCCGGTTTTAGTGCAACGGCTATGCGGCATCTGTCCTGTCAGTCATCATTTAGCTGCAGCTAAAGCGATAGACCAGTTAGTGGGCATAGACCCGGCAGATTTACCTGTTGCTGCAGATAAACTTAGACGTTTATTACATTTTGGTCAGGTTCTGCAATCGCATGCACTGCATTTTTTCCACCTCGCCAGCCCTGATTTATTATTCGGATTTGAAAGTGACATTAGCAAACGTAATATTATTGCCGTCTTAAATGACTATCCTGAAGTTGGCTTACAAGGCGTAAAATTACGCAAGTTCGGTCAGGAAGTTATACGTATGGTGTCTGGTAAACGTATACATGGCACAGGAGCTATTGCTGGCGGCATGAATAAATCGCTCACTAAAGAGGAGCGGGACTATTTACTAGCGGATGTTGACCAAATGATTGAATGGTCTGCCGGTGCTGTCGCTCTGATTAAAAAGGTGCATTGTTCAAATTTACCTTATTATGATGATTTTGCAACAATCAGCACTAACTATCTAGGGCTAACCAAAGCCGATGGCGCTTTAGAACTCTATCATGGTGGTATCCGCGCGAAAGATGCGCAAGGTAAGACCATACTTGATCATTTCGATTACTGTAACTATAACGATATTATCCATGAGGAAGTGCGCTCATGGACTTATATGAAATTTCCTTACTTGACTGCATTGGGCAAAGAAGATGGCTGGTATCGTGTTGGACCTTTAGCCAGGTTAAATAATTGTGATTATATCGATACCCCTCTTGCAGAAAAAGAACGTGTCGCTTTTAAGCAGCACGCCGGAGACGCTGCTATGGTCCACAGCACGCTCGCTTTCCACTGGGCAAGATTAATTGAAGTGCTACATTGTGCCGAAAGCATTAAGACCTTGCTTAATGATGCCGATATTATGAGTAAAGATTTAGTGGCTCAAGGAGAAAAACGCTATCGAGGAATTGGTGTTATTGAAGCGCCCAGAGGTACTTTATTCCACGACTATCAAATTGATGAAAATGATATTGTTACTAAAGCAAACCTGATTGTTTCTACCACCAGTAATAATATGGGGATGAATGAATCAGTACGTCAAGTGGCTGCTGAATATCTTTCTGGCGAGGAATTAACTGAACCCTTATTAAATAACCTGGAAGTTGCGATTCGGGCTTATGACCCTTGCTTATCTTGTGCAACCCATGCGGTTGGCAAAATGCCCTTACAGGTTGAGTTAGTAAACGCCGAAGGCGTGTGTATTGATAAAATAATGAAACAAAGTAATGGTGAGATTGTAAAACTAGCAGAGTAAGATTACCTGGTAAGGAATGAAGATTTAATAAAACCCGTCATCCCCGCAGTTTTTTTAGCGGGGATCTAGTATATAAATATCAAGATTCCTGCTAGAAGCATATAGGAATGACGGTCTTTCTAATTATTTAAAAGTACGAATTTATTCGGATATTATTAAAACCTGAATCCCTTCCTATAGCCCAGTCAGCAATAATATGCCAAACGAACCAAAGTAGGTCAAGATAAAATATAACACTGATAAACTAGTACTTATCTTCCAGTCCAGACTGAAAAGGCCTTTTAGCAAGTGCGCTATAATCGCAATAGACCATATAATTAAAGCAGTTCCAAAATAAATGGGATAATTTGCATAGTCACTGCCTTTGGCGAAAATATACCAGAACAATACGGGTAATCCCAATGTGTAAACAAAATTCTCACAAACAAGGATTCCAGTCAAAAACCGCTGAAAATTATAAGTGCTACCATCATTGAGCAATAGCCCCCCCATATAAATAATGGTAATAATAACTTCTATAAATATTTGTATAAAGGCTTCTATAGGATCACTGATATTCGCTTGAATAAATAAGCCAAGTACCAAATAAGCGGCTAAATTGATAATTAAAAATTTGCGATCAGTCGGTAAATCTTCAGGGTAGCCACTCAGCCAGCATAATTGTAAATAATCTTTTAACATAAGCTATTAATAATTTTAATAATCAGAAGTAACGCAACTTATTCTCTATCAAGAACTCGCCTGGAGCCATTCCCTTCTGGTTCACTAACAATGTTTTCGTCTTCCATTTGATCAATCATTCTCGCGGCACGATTATAGCCCACCTTAAAACGTCGCTGCACACTTGAAATAGAAGCTCTGCCAGTTTCCAGAACAAAGCTGACTGCATCGTCATACAATTCATCGGCTTCATCTTGAACACTTTCTAAAGTAGCAGTATTTTCAATGGCTTCCTCCTTGGTAATTTCAGATAAGTAGTTTGCTTTCCCAAGAGATTTCAAATAATCAACTACGGCATGAACTTCATGATCATCAACAAAAGCGCCGTGAGAGCGCGTTGGTACACTGGTTCCCGAAGGCAAAAACAGCATATCGCCATTACCCAATAATGCTTCAGCCCCACCTTGATCTAAAATGGTACGCGAATCAATACGCGAAGAAACCTGAAAAGAAATACGTGTGGGTATATTGGCTTTTATAAGTCCAGTCAGTACATCGACAGAGGGTCGCTGAGTTGCCAGTATTAAATGAATGCCTGCAGCACGCGCTTTTTGTGCTAAACGTGCAATTAACTCCTCTACTTTTTTGCCTACCATCATCATCATATCGGCCAATTCATCGATAACAATGACAATACTAGGTAAAGTTGATAACACAGGAAATGTTTCACCTTGCTCTAAAGGCTCAATTAACTGAAACAACGGGTCACGAATTGTCTCACCCTTCGCCGCGGCTTCTTTTATCTTCTGATTAAATCCGGCAAGATTTCTAACGCCTACTTTCGACATCAGTTTATAGCGTCGCTCCATTTCAGCGACAGCCCAGCGCAAGGCATTTTGCGCTTCTTTCATATCGGTAACCACCGGGGTCAATAAATGCGGAATGCCTTCGTAAATCGACAACTCTAACATTTTTGGATCCACCATAATCATACGCACTTGATCAGGAGTCGCCTTATACAGCATACTGAGAATCATGGTATTAATAGCAACAGACTTACCAGATCCAGTGGTTCCTGCTACCAGTAAATGCGGCATTTTTGCTAAATCAGAAACCACCGTCTGACCAGAGACATCTTTACCTAAAGCAAGAGTAACCGGAGATTTTGCCTGCTGGAACTGTTCAGAGCTAATAATTTCACGAAAAGAAACCAGTTCTCGCTCCTGATTTGGAATTTCCAGGCCTATGAAAGGGGTACCTTCAATAATTTCTACCACACGTACACTGGTAACCAGCATGGCACGCGCCAGGTCTTTCGCCAATCCAACAACACGGCTGACTTTAACGCCAGGTGCCAGAGTTAATTCAAAGCGAGTAATAATAGGTCCAGGATAAGCCCCGACCACTTCCGCACTTACTTTATAATCATTGAGTACGCGCTCAACACTGCGTGACATGATATCCAGTTCATCGGTGGTATAGGAATGTACAGATTGCTCGTGTTGTTGTAATAGTTCAATAGAGGGCAGTTGGTAAGCTGATTTCTGATGCGAGCTGAATGATTTGGAAAATCTTTGCGAAAACGAGGAAAGAATATTTGCTGTCGTTTGTTCGGCCTGATCGAACAATGAGGAGTAAGAACGGGGATTTTTAACGTCGTTTGATCCCTTATTTGTTTGCGTATCAGCAGTTGAACCAGTTTCTTTATCTTTAGCCGCTTGTAGTGCCTGGATCATAAAATCAGGCTCCTTTGCTACCCTGGCTGGCTCCTTGTTCAATGCCTGTAGGCCTGAATCCAGGTCAGATTCAGCGGCAGCCTGCTTATCGGCTACGCTCTGATTTATTGAAGGCAACGTTACATTTTTGGCTGCCTGCAACGCTCTGTTAATAAAGTCAGGATCATTCGCCAGGGAATCGGCTTTAAATGATTCCGCCTCTAGCTGTTGTTTTTGCTCCTGAAAACCAGCCTCTCGTTCAGCATTACTTAATTCTTCGGCAAGCGACTCGTCATGATCAACAGAATTGTGCATATTTTCCTCAGATGCAGGCAATACCTTGATTATATAATCAGGATCATTGCGCAAAGCATCAGTAGCAAAAATGTCACTATCCAACTCTTGATTTATATTCAGTTCACTAAAGTCCTCTTCGGTCCCAACTGAATCCAGATCACTGGTTTGCTCATCAGTTTTATCAACAGCCCAATCTTCTGTAACATGGAAAAAAGTTTTTAATTCCATTTCAAGATCATTAAATGAATCGTCCAGGTCCTCTACTGCTTGCAGAGTATTATCCGCAGTCACCGGATTTGAATCTAAATTTACGTCAGCGTCAAAACCCGGATCTTCTGGTGCAATAACAGCAGTATCTGTATTACGAGTTATCAAACTATCGCTGGCCATTGTTTCAATAGCCGTTTCTGCAGAGGAAAAATCTAGATCCTCTGCTCTGTGTTGCTGCCGGGATACTTCAAAATCTGCAAAAACAGGCTCAGAAACACTATCTGAATTTATTTCTGTATCGGGATCCAGCAGAGCAGTTCTGACATCCTGTGTATCTGATGTATTTCGTCGGTATTTACGTCGGGGCACGTTCTTGGCAGGAACACGGCGGTTGATATTTTTAACTTCTCCACCTAGCCATTGTTTAACACTGCGAAAACACCAGTCAAATAGGTTTAGCGTCTTTTCTCCAATCCACTCGACACCAACAAGAATGGAAAGACCGGTGACCTTTTCAAAAGCTATCAGTACAGCAAAAACGACAGCCAGAGGAATTATGAGCATGGCTAACATGGCAACGACATCTTCACTAGCGATTGCGGTGCTTGCAGCCTCGCTGCTATTACCCATAAACTGAAAAACCCAGATAAAAATAGCAGCTACGATAATAACAAGCCCCGACCACACTAACCAACGGCCAGAAAATCTAGGGAAAATAGTAAAATAATCTTTTTTAATTGGTTTTCTTCTATTCACTGTCTACCACATATTTAAATTAAAATCAGATGATATGC
>CAYWLM010000082.1:0-7216 GCA_964459125.1 uncultured Methylomonas sp.
TTACCCCCGCCTATTTTAGATTCAGCTTGAAATCCGCCTAAGCGCAATTTCATCCCAGCCAGATTTATAAAACAATTATCTCGATGGTCAACACCTGCATGCGCAAATAGCTTTGGAGTATAAGCAAGGTTTAAGCTGAAGAGGGTAAAAATAAGGAGAATAAAACGCTTAGTCATTACGGGATATTTACAGGGATAGAAAAGGTTTGTGACTTAAGTCTGAAATTAGATAATAACATAGGGAAATCTCAAACAGATCAGTCTATTGCTGCCTAAACTGAAAAATAAAACAGTGTATTTTACTGTTTTTTGAGAATTGCATTAGGTATTTTTTAAAAAGACCATCTGCCCATGATAGAATGCTCGGTTACTAAACACTTAAGTATCGTGAATGAACCCACATTTATCGCAATTACATCCCTATCCTTTTGAGAAGTTAGCGCAATTAAAGCAGGGCATTATACCGCCAGCAGATAAAGCGCATATTGCCTTGTCTATTGGTGAACCAAAGCATGCAACGCCGGATGTAATCACCAGCGCTCTATTAGAAAATATGGCAGCATTAGGCAGCTATCCTACAACTAAAGGCCTGGCAGAATTAAGGGTAGCAATTAGTGACTGGCTAGCCAGGCGATTTCAAGTGCAAGCTGATCCAGAAACACAGGTGTTACCCGTAAATGGTACCCGTGAAGCATTGTTTGCATTTGCTCAATGCGTGGTTGATGCACAGGAAAATGCATTAGTGCTGATGCCTAACCCTTTTTATCAGATCTATGAAGGTGCGGCTTTATTAGCAGGGGCAGAAGCTTATTATTTGCCTACCCTGGAAGATAATCAGTATTTACCTGATTTTGATAGTGTTTCTGAACAGATTTGGCAGGCCTGTCAATTGCTGTATATTTGCTCACCGGGCAACCCTACGGGTATGGTAATCGATCAGGCAACACATGAAAAACTAATTAAACTGGCGATTAAATATGATTTTGTTATTGCCTCTGATGAGTGCTATAGCGAGATTTATACTGATGAACACAATCCACCGCAAGGTTTGTTGCAATCAGCTAATGCTATGGGGCATAGCAGTTATAAAAACTGTGTGATTTTTCACAGCTTGTCGAAGCGTTCAAATGCTCCTGGTTTAAGATCTGGTTTTGTTGCTGGCGACGCTGATATTTTGGGCAAGTTTTTTAAGTATCGTACTTATCATGGTTGCGCCATGCCTGTGCCGACACAGTATGCCAGTATCGCTGGCTGGCAAGACGAATTACATGTGCTTGAGAACAGGCAGTATTATCGCGACAAGTTTAAGGCGGTAACTGAAATCCTGTCTGAAGTTTGTCACGTTAAACAACCGCCTGCCAGTTTTTATCTGTGGCTGAAAACAGAGGTCGATGATACTGATTTTGCGCAACAATTATTTGCTCAGCAAAATGTAACCGTATTACCTGGTAGTTATTTATCGCGTGATGTAAATGGGCTTAACCCGGGTAAGAATCACATACGTATGGCTTTGGTTGCTCCCGTGTCTGAATGCGTAGAAGCAGCACATCGAATTAAAAATTTTATTAACTCTTTAAGATAGAAAAATGATGAACCAATTAGAAAAAATTATTAACCAGGCTTTTGACAATCGCGCTGAAATCTCTCCAACTAGCGTTTCAGATGAGGTGCGTAATGCGGTTAAAGACTCAATTAATTTACTCGACTCAGGTAAGGCCCGCGTTGCTGATAAATGCAGTGGCGAATGGGTGGTTAATCAGTGGTTAAAGAAAGCAGTGTTACTGTCTTTCAGAATTAATGAAAATCGGGTAATGGATGGTGGAGCCGCACGTTACTACGATAAAGTGGAAACTAAATTTGCCTCATATACCCCGGAAGATTTTGCTGCAGCAGGTGTGCGTGTAGTGCCCAACGCAGTAGCGCGTCATGGTTCTTATGTAGCACCGGGTGCGATATTAATGCCTTCGTACGTTAATATCGGTGCTTATGTTGATAGTGGCACGATGGTTGATACCTGGGTAACGGTGGGCTCTTGTGCACAAATTGGTAAAAACGTTCATTTATCTGGCGGTGTCGGTATTGGTGGCGTTTTAGAGCCATTACAAGCAGGACCAACCATTATTGAAGACAATTGCTTTATAGGCGCACGCTCTGAAATCGTAGAAGGGGTTGTGGTTGAAGAAGGCTCAGTTATTTCTATGGGCGTTTATATAGGCCAAAGTACTAAAATTTTTAACCGTATGACTGGTGAAATCAGCTATGGTCGTATTCCAGCAGGATCTGTAGTTGTTTCTGGTAACTTGCCATCGAAAGACGGCAGTCATAGTTTGTATTGTGCAGTTATTATTAAACAGGTAGATGAAAAAACACGTAGCAAAACAGGTATTAATGAATTATTGCGTGATTAAAATTTTAATAATGTGGCTTGGGTAAGATTTTTTTAACGCAGTAATGAATATAATAATATAATAATATTTAATATAAATATAGTTTATGTTGAGTTTTGCGTTAAATAGTAATTATCTGTGCTTTACTTGAAAAACTTACCCAATCAACACCGACCTTAAGATACCCCTATGTCAGACACACTTTCTAGTAATGCTATTATCTATGCAATTCTCTCAATAAACAGTGAAATTGCTTTACAAAAAGAATATCTGGATTCTCCTGATGTACTGCCAGATGAGCGGGAAAATGAAGAAGGAATTCTGGACGATCTAGAACAGGCCTTTATGGAATTTGTCGATTTTTATAAGTCTTGCCGTAAACAAGACAGCACATTACCTGAGCTTGATGAGTTATTGAATAATCCATTGTAATTATATTCAGGTCTTTTTTTCTATGCGATGTATGACTCAAAGCATAATCATTCTAGCATTAATATCGATAGGTTTATTACCACTATCGGTTATTGCTGTAGAAAATTTTAGGCCAGAAAATAACGCTGAAATACTCCAGTTAACTGCGGAAGAACAGCAATATCTGCAGCAAAAACAGCATTTTACTATGTGCGTAGAACCCGACTGGATGCCTTACGAAAAGCTAGAACAAGGCCGGCATATAGGTATGGTAGCTGATTTTATGCGGCTATTTGTCAACAAATTAAACATAAATGTTGAAATAGTATCTAATCCTACCTGGCTGGAAGCACTAACGCAGGGAAAGCTGCGACAGTGCGATATTTTTTCTTTAGTAATGGCTACACCAGAGCGTAAGCAATTTCTTGACTTTACTCAGGCTTACCTTAGTTTTCCCTTAGTGGTCGCAGTGAACTACCACGAAGATTTTTTCGGCAGTATAGACAATGTTCTGGACAAAAAACTGGGCATTCAAAAAGACTATGACTATGTTGAATCGCTTCTTTTACAATATCCGGATATTCATCTGGTAGAGGTTGAAAGTTTAGATGAAGGTTTGGAAAAAGTAAGCCGCAGTCAGCTCTATGGGATGATTGGCTCACTACCTGAGATTAGTTATGCATTTCAAGAAGAATATATAGGCGAATTGAAAATTGCCGGAAAATTAATACAAGAGTCGAATCTGACTATCGGCACACGTAATGACGAGCCTTTATTAGTCGGAATTTTTAATAAAGCCATTGCTCAGCTAAGTGAACAGGAGCGGCGCGATATTATTAATGACTGGATTTCGATAAAATACGTATCAGAAACTGATTATGAGCTATTAATTAAAGTGGCAAGTGTAATGCTTCTGCTTTTTTTGATTCTTATGTATCGTTACGCGCTAATCAAAAGACATAATCGTCGTTTAAGGTATTTGTCGGTCACTGATAAATTAACCAATATTAATAACCGTATGAAGTTGGATCAGCAACTTTATGAAGCTCTGCAACTTGCACAACGCTACCAGCACTATTTTTGTATCATTTTGATAGATATTGATTATTTCAAAAATATTAATGATGAATATGGGCATCTTATTGGTGACTATGCAATAAAAACGGTGGCTCAAATATTGAGTAGCAATATTCGCACGGTTGATACCCTAGGCCGGTGGGGTGGGGATGAGTTTTTAATTATTTGTCCACAGCAAACAGTTGAAGGTGGACGATTGATGGCAGAAAAATTGCGAACAATTATTGATCAATATCCGTTTGAAAATTTTGCGCATTTAAGTTGTAGTTTTGGTGTTGCCGCTTATGCAACGGATCAAAATGTTGATGTCTTGCTTACGCGAGCTGATGAGGCTCTATATAGAGCAAAAGATCAGGGGCGAAGCCAGGTTTTTACGAATTAATTGTTAATGACTATGACTACTTTATACGGCATAAAAAATTGCGATAGTGTCAAAAAGGCACGTTTATGGTTAGAGAAAAATAACATAGCATACCAATTTCATGACTTTCGGGTGGATGGATTAAGTACGCAGCAGCTCTCTGTATTTATTGAAAAAGCTGGCTGGGAAAATCTGCTAAATAGGCGCAGTACTAGTTGGCGACAACTAGATGAGCAGCAAAAATCAGATTTAAATGCGGTTAAGGCCGCCAGTTTGATGTTGGAAAATCTCACCTTAATCAAGCGTCCAGTGTTAGATACAGGCGAGCAATTATATATTGGTTTTAATACCGAAAATTACCAGACATTATTATGAGTGATACTCAAGCTTTACTTCAAGAGCTTATTAGCCGTGAATCGTTAACGCCTGAAGACGCAGGCTGCCAGGATCTATTAACAAAACGTCTTGAAAAAATAGGCTTTATAGCTGAACAACTGGACTTTGACGATACTAAAAATCTATGGCTAAAACGTGGTCATAATAAGCCGCTTTTTGTTTTTCTGGGTCATACCGACGTAGTACCCACAGGACCATTGGAACAATGGGATTCACCGCCTTTTATACCAACCATTCGAGAGCATCGTTTATACGGTCGCGGCGCGGCAGATATGAAGGGGGGCATCGCCTGTTTTGTGACTGCTGTTGAACGTTTTATTGCCAGCTACCCAGATCATCAAGGTGCACTCGCGATGATGATCACCAGTGATGAAGAAGGCCCTGCTACCAATGGCGTTGTCAAAGTTGTTGAGGTGTTAGAACAGCGCAATGAGAAAATCGATTGGTGTCTGGTCGGTGAGCCTTCAAGTGATCAATATATTGGCGATGTGATTCGTGTCGGAAGGCGTGGTTCCTTATGCGCCAGGTTAATAGTGAAAGGTATACAAGGGCATGTTGCCTATCCTGAAATTGCTGATAACCCTATACATCGTTTTGCCCCTGCATTACAGGCATTAACTGAAGAAGTCTGGGATCAGGGTAATCAGTTTTTTCCACCGACTAGCTTGCAAGTATCCAATATCAATAGCGGCACAGGTGCAGAAAATATTATTCCCGGAGAACTTGAGCTGCAATTTAATTTACGTTTTTGTACTGAATTAGATGAAGCTACGATCAAGCAACGTGTGCTAGAGATATTTGACCGTTTTGATTTTGACTATGAAATTAGCTGGCGTTTGTCAGGGAACCCATTTTTAACCTCAGGCGGTGCTTTAATTGAGGCGGCTCATACAGCGATAAAAAAAGTGACTGGAAGAAATACTCAGGATGATACGGGAGGAGGCACATCGGATGGGCGTTTTATTGCCCCGACTGGAGCAGAAGTGATTGAGCTGGGGCATTTGAATGAAAGCATTCATAAAATTAATGAAAATATTCCGGTAGCTGATTTGCAGCCTTTATCAGATATATATGAACAGCTATTAATCGAGTTACTGATAAAAAAATAAATCAGGCTAAAGCACAGACGTTATTTGTTATTGAATGAGTAGAGGTCACGTTGAAACACAACAATGCTATGGCTCACGTTCAGAAACTTACTGAGTGAAAAATTTTTCTAACATTTCTTATTCAGCTTATGCCCAGCTGATAATATTTAGTAATGGCGGTACGCTGGATGTTGGCATTATTTACCTAAAGGTTCTCCCATTCAATCTGAGCATCTTGAGTTAGTCACTTAAAGAAAAATTAAAAAATTGGTGGTCTTTATATCTTGTCAGTATTATTTTCCATATTTTTTTTAATAAATACTATTGCACTTGCTCTGATTAGTCGGTCGTATATTCAGTCAGACGTGCTTCACGTAAAGCTTACGAGTATAAACTAGCACTTTTAATGCTTTTCATGATCAATAAACAATTTTTGCTTTTTCTGAGTGCGCTGTTAATATCCACATGCACTTATGCACAGATTATACAATTCAATAATGGCGATATCTTAAATGTTAGATTAATTCGTCATACCGATACGACTATTACTTTTTTCCATCCTGCATTGGGTGATCAAACCATAGATAAAACCAATATTAGCAATTTACAGGATTTAAATCTTGATACGCTTAACAAGATTGCTGAAGGCGATGAAGGCAAAGCGTATATCGCGGCTAAAATAGCTAAACAGGATGTCTTAATGGCTAAACAAGAGGTCGATATTGCTAAAGAGCAACTTATAGCAGCTGAAGCGACCTATAAATCAGCTATACCGACAGATCTGAATGCCGCTAATCAGGCAATGATAGCAGCTACTGATAAGCGCCATAAAGCTGAAAAAAAACTGATACTTGCTGTTGATAAAGCCAATGTCGCAGAAAAAAATGCGCACGTTGCTAAAGAGGTGAGAATAGCATCTGGGCAGGTTGAACAGGCTAAAAAAGGTTTAAAAGTTGCAAAAGCTCAAGTTAAAGCAGCTCAGGTTGAAGTGCACGTGTCTAAAAAGCAAGAGGATATAGCTAAACAGGATTTAGACGATGCTCTGCCTGCAAATATTGCTCTTGCTGAAGAAAAAGTCGAAATAGCTGAAAATCAGACTGGCATAGCTGAAGAAAAAGTAGAAGTTGCCGAAGCGGAGGCCAAAGAAGCGGAAGAAAAAGTAACTCTTGCCAAAAATCAGGTTAAACTGGCTAAAGGTGAAAAAGTCCATGATGGTTTTTTGGGTACGGGCTGGTTTCAAGACTGGGATAGTAGTATTTCTATTGGTCTAAGCGGAACTTCAGGATCATCGGTTAATAGTACTTTCCGTACAGCGTTTAACGCCCATTACGAAGATAAAGAGCATCGCTGGAATTTCAAGTCTTTTTATTTCCAGGATTCGGAAGATAATAAAACGGGTGAAAATCAGGTTAATGCTACTCTGGTTAAAGACTGGTTTTTTGCTGATAACAAGTGGTTTGCATTTGCCACAGGCGTATATGACTGGAATGAGTTTAA
>CAYWLM010000082.1:7316-12172 GCA_964459125.1 uncultured Methylomonas sp.
CTGATAACAAGTGGTTTGCATTTGCCACAGGCGTATATGACTGGAATGAGTTTAAAGACTGGAATCATCGGCTACAGTTTGGGGGAGGGCCGGGATATCAGTATATTAAAACTGATACCTGGGAGTTTTCAGGACGGCTAGGCGCCACAACAATTTTTGAATTTGGTAAAACTCAATATGATTCTGATGGTAATCCGATCGTGATTGATGGCCAGGTTCATCAAGAAAATATTGTAGGTTTAGAAGGTTTGATCGGTGCTGACTTAATCTGGCATATAACGTCACAACAGCACTTTAGTATTTCTAACTATTTTTATCCCAGCTTTACCAATGGCGGTCAATTCAGAAATCTGACTAATATTTCCTGGATACATTCTATAGACTGGTTTGAAGGTCTGGCACTAAAATTTGGCATACGAAATGAGTACGATACCTCTGAGTCGATTCCTAATGAATTCAACTATAACTTATCAATACTTTGGGGATTCTAAAAGTATGATGCTTTATAATGATTATTTTTACAGGAGATGTACGTGATTGATAAAATAAAAAAAACAGGCCTAAGATTTTTAATAACTAGCTTATTCGTTTTGAGCACTAGTGCATGTTCAATCTTTAGCCCAGCTGAGCCGGAAATGAGCGATGCCGAAGCATGTCTCAGGCTAAACGAACTGATTGTTGATCATGCTGATAATTTTAAAAATTTTAAGAAGAGCCGTAGTAATACAACTTTGCAGAGAAACATGCAAATCTGGGATGCTAAAAGAGTATTTCCTTTAGCAAAGAGCTGTCAAGTCTGGGAATGGAGCACAGGTTTAACTAATTATTTTTGCGCCTGGGATGAATCTGATGAGGACGAAGCCAAAGCGAGTTATTCTAAAGGAGTTGAATTAGCCAAGCAGTGCCTGGGTGAGCAATGGAATAGTAAGTTTACGCGTACTACAAGTGGTGGAGGCGACGCTTTGTTCTATCAAACAGGCGGGAAGACTATTATTTCAATCCGCTATTTTAAGGAAGCATTTACCATACTAGAGAACTGGAAGACCACTTTATATGTAGGTGATGAAAGTAATTTAAAAGCAAAAATTCAGTAATAGAGTAGTGTATGTGTATAGCCGACTTTAGTCGGTTATACACTACACACATAGTCTACTGCTTATCGTTTCCAGCGATGCGCAATAAACTCAACGGCTTCCTGTATGTTTAAATCGCGCGTTCCACCACCGGTGCGTAGATAAAATTTAGGTGTATTGCCTTGATTTAAAAAAACCGGGCGCGGTGAAGCTAGAACAATCAAGCGGCAGACATGTTTGCCGTTAACGACATGAAACAGCACCTTAACATACTGGCATAGATCAGCGCCTAGCTGGGTTGAAATAGCAGTAATAATCGCCTGTTCGAAACCATCCTGATCCTGGCGTTTTAAGGATTTATAATCTTTTTCCAGACCAATGATTTGACCGCTATCAGACACACCGATTAATAGCGTTCCTCCAATAGAGCTATTTAAATAGCCGGCAAGTGTTTTTAGTACCACGGTTTCCAGCGCGCGATTGACTCTATCTTGCTCTAAATCCCAACGTAATGAAGATTTAAACTCGAGTGAAGTGCCTTCTCCTTGCATGATCAGAGTATGTAAATTAACCGATAATTCACGACTTAAACGACCTATTCTTTGCAAACGCCAATGCAGCAACTCATAAATAAAGGCGATGATCAGACCAAATACAGCGCCTAATTGTCCAAGAAATAGCGTCTTTGCAGGTGTTCCGCCCATTAAGGAGGTTTTAAGCTGGGTGTAGACATAAACAAGTGCAGTAGTTATTTGAACCTGTAAGTCATCACTGGTTCCTTCGCTTTCATAAAAGAATATAAAATCATAGATAGGATAAAAGATTAATAGGCCTGTCAATGCACCTATCAGTGCTGCAAAAAAATAGAGTTTAAAGCGCTGTTCCCAGAGCGCTATAATCAATAACAAAAATCGTTTCATTGCGTTTCCATCGGTAAACCAGATTTACGCCAGCTAGTCATATGTCCTTGTAGATAAAGGATATTTTTAAAGCCTGCGCTAGTGTAAGCAAGTTTAGCAATACCGGCACGCGGCCCGTGTTCGCAATATAAAACCACTTTCTCTTGTTTTTCCTTGTTGTCTAAAGCATCGCTTGTGAAAGATTGCCAGAAAGGAATATGTTGTGCGTGAGGAATATGGCCGGCATTAAATTCCCTGCTAGAACGTACATCAATAATAATGGGAAATTGTTCAGATTGTAATAATGTTAATAACTCGGATTGTTTGATATGTGTTTCGCTGGATGTGCTACAGGCCTGTATTAAAAGGCTTAATATACTTAAAAAAAGGATTCTCATTTATCCTCCTGTGCTATTCATATGACGCATAATAATAGGTTGTTCACTCAAGTTAAACTCATGTTTTTCGGGTTTTATATCCATAGCATCAATGATTAGCTGCTTTATATAATCTGTATCATTAGGGTGCGCTCGTAAGGTTGTTTTTAAATCAATCGAATGTTCATTGCCCAGGCAAAGCAATAACCGACCTTCTGCAGTTAATCGCACACGGTTACAGGTGCTGCAGAAATTATGGCTATGCGGTGAGATAAAGCCCACTTTCGTTGCACTACCCTGAATCCGATAATAATCAGACGGACCTGCAGTGGTCTCGTCTATTTTTTCCAGAGTAAACTTTGCCGCTAAATCGGTACGTATCTGATCGCTGGAATAATAAGCCTCGGCACGGTTATGTGATTCTATAAAGCCCAAAGGCATTTCTTCAATAAAGCTAATATCGATTCCTGAATCCAAAGCAAACTGAACTAAATCTATGACCTCATGATGGTTGCGGTTTTTTAAGATAACAGCATTAATCTTGATGCGCTTAAAGCCAGTATTAATCGCTGTACGTATACCTTTAAGCACCAGATTCAGGTCACCAGTGCGGGTCAATTCTTTAAATTTTTTAGCATCCAGGGTATCCAGGCTAATATTTAAACGCGAGACATGGGCCTGTTTGAGTTGGCTGGCGCTCGCGGCAAGTTGAGAGCCATTGGTGGTCATCACTAATTCTTCGAGCAAAGGTAAGTCGCCAATTTTTTGTAAAAGCTCTAGGGCATTGCGTCGTACGAGAGGTTCTCCGCCAGTGATTCTGATTTTACTGACACCGAGTTCGGTAAAGCATTTAGCCAATAAATATATTTCTTCCAGACTCAGGATTTGCTCCCGAGGCAGGAAGGTCATTTCTTCAGACATACAGTATATGCACCGAAAATCACAGCGATCGGTAATAGAAATACGAACATAGTCAACGCTTCTGCCGAAGCGATCAACTAATTGTTTTGCTTGTTTGGGGTGGCGCATTACTAGATATGTACAGATAAGACTATAATAGGAAGCCAATTTTATCAGTTTTTAGCCCTACTGTTCTAAACAATCTTCCATAATGATGAACAACTATAAAAAATTACTTTTGATCTTTACGTTACTTTGCAGTCAGTTTAGCTTTGCCAGTGAAAAAACCTTGGTTCGTTTAGGTGCACTTGCTTTTGGCACAGTTAATTGGGAATTAACGGCAATGCAGCAAGCAGGGATGATGGAGACGCAACAGTATCAATTGCAAGTGATAAAAATGGCAAATCCACAAGCAGCGAAAATAGCCTTGCAATCGGGGGCTGTGGATATGATTGTTACTGACTGGATCTGGGTGTCACGCATGCGTAGTCTGGGTAAGGATTATAGCTTTTATCCTTATTCGAATACTACGGGGGCATTAGTCGTTGCTGAAAATAGTTCCATTAAACAATTACAGGATTTAAAAAACAAGAAGCTAGCGATAGCTGGAGGAGAGCTGGATAAAAACAGTTTATTGTTGCAGGCCCTAATGCAAAAAAAAGGACAGAAGGAGATTTTTGCGAGTATAGAAAAAATATATGGCGCACCACCTTTATTAAACCAGCAAATGCAGGAAAAGCGTGTGGATGCCTTAATGACCTATTGGCATTATGCAGCACGCATGCAAGGAGAGGGATATCGAGTATTAATGAGCGGTGCGGATATTTTGCACGGATTAGGCATACAAGTCAGTGTGCCGAGTATAGGTTACGTATTTGACCGTTCCTGGGCACGCAGCAATAAAGCAGCAGTGCAGGCTTTCATAGAAAACACTAGACAGATCAAAAATACTTTATGTATAGATGATTTCGCCTGGCAAAAAATAGAGCCTTTAACGCAGGCAAAAACAGCTCAAGTCAGTCAGCTATTACGTCAGCAATATTGCGCTGGGCGAGTGCTTGACTGGGGCGCTAAAGAACAACAAGCTGCTGGCGTTATTTTTCAGTATTTAAAAGATGTTAGTCAGCAACGTTTGACGGGAAAGTCAGATAAGATTCAGGCGGGGACTTTCTGGTAGTTAATTAACATGCTGAATTATATTGAAAAATTCATCTGGGAAGCTATTTCAAGCCCGTCATATTCGATAAATCAGGTTATTCCATGAGCTTTCAATGGATTTTCATGAATAGAAAAGCCTGAATTCTCAATATTATCATAATGTTAGCACTTTTAAAGCACGCACTTAAATTTGATAAGTTGTTTGATATAAGTGCTGCATATAAATTTTTGTGAACATGCTTACAAAAACGATAAAGGGTGAGATTGGTTTCTGGCTGAATTTTCTGTTATTTTTGTTGTATTTTATCCACATCTCTTTTTGTTTGTTGTTTTTCCAGTCTATCTTTGTTGTATTTTAGCCACGATTTTTTTATTTGTCATCATTCTGTCATATAACTTTTGTATCCGGTATAAATTACAGGGAAAGTCTAATTTTTTAGATAAACAGC
>CAYWLM010000083.1:0-11561 GCA_964459125.1 uncultured Methylomonas sp.
TGATAGGCAAATTCCTTATTTACGACGTAAGCTGGGGCTTATTTTCCAGGATTATAAGTTGCTGTTTGATAAAACGGTATTTGACAATATCGCGCTGCCATTAGTTGTTGCTGGTGTAGGACCACATGAAGTCGCTAGGCGTGTACGTGCGGCATTAGATAAAGTCGGCTTATTGGGTAAAGAAAATAAGTATCCCTTGGCTTTATCGGGCGGCGAGCAGCAGCGCATCGGGATAGCTCGTGCAGTTGTTAATAAACCAGCACTGATTTTAGCGGATGAACCTACTGGTAATCTTGATCCTGAATTATCCGCAGAAATTATGTACTTGTTTGAACAATTTAAACAAGTTGGTGTGACTGTTTTAATTGCGACACATGATATAGATTTAGTGGGTAAATTAAATCATAAAGTGTTGAGATTAGAACATGGCAGACTGTTGGAGCAGCACGCATGAAAGCAGTTAGAAAGGCGAGGGGCCAAAACGTTAGAAATAGTAACACGACTAAGCGTGGTCCAGAAAGTTCCGTACTAACCAGTCTGAAATTACAAGGACAGTTGCTAAATGCTAGCTTGTTACGCCTGTTACTGGCCCCTTTTACATCGGCAATGGCAATCACTGTGATGGCTATAGCAATCGCACTGGCCGGTAGCTTCTATGTTTTAGTAAATAATGCCCAGCAACTGGTTAATTCTTTGCAGACAGGAAAACAAATATCTTTGTTTTTACATGAGAAAATTAGCGACGATCAGGCCAAAATGCTAGCCCAGAAATTACTCACTAATGAGGCGATAGAAAATGTAAGCGTCATAACCAAACAACAGGCATTGGCAGAATTTCAGCAATATAGTGGTTTTGGTGCAGCTTTGAATGCACTAGAGAGTAATCCCCTGCCCGCAGTGATTCAGGTCTATCCTAAAGATTCGCTAACGGAAGCAATTCAGCTAAGAGGTTTGCTGGAACAAATGCAACATGAAGAAGCAGTTGATTTTGCACAAATGGATATGCAATGGCTTGCACGTTTACAAGCCATCATGCAAATGGCAAATCGCATCGTGCTTATCTTAACTGGTTTACTGGCAGTAGCCGTGTTATTTATCATCGGTAATACCATACGTTCTGAATTGCAAACACGCAGAGATGAAGTGATTGTGACCAAATTAGTAGGAGGGACCAATACTTTTATTTGTCTGCCATTTTTATACACTGGTTTTTGGTATGGTTTTATATCAGGTGCATTGGCGTGGTGTGTTATTAGTTTGATATTATTAACGGTTAACACACAGATAGATCAGTTAGCGCTACTCTACCAGAGTCAGTTTCATATACAGTTTATGAGTTTTAGTGAATCAATCTATTTGCTAATGGCATCGTCTACTCTAGGAGTGTTAGGCGCATTTACAGTAGCTATGCATCAATTAAGCATATTAAAGCCAGAATAGTATTGAATTTTGGCATTGCGTCCTTATATCTTGTAAAGCAGACTAATTATCGGTATGGTATCGTTTCTGATAATTTTGCATTATCAAGGTTTGGCAAAACAAATAACAAAAAGCATAGGGAGAAAAACATGCCGAAAAATCAAAATTTACAGGATACTTTTTTAAATACACTTAGAAAAGAGCATACACCTGTATCTATTTTTTTAGTCAATGGCATTAAATTGCAAGGCCGGGTTGATTCTTTTGATCAGTATGTTGTTATGCTAAAGAATACTATGGTGCAAATGGTTTATAAGCATGCTATTTCAACTATAGTACCGGGTAAACCATTCACTATGACAAATAAAGAAATTGGAGTTGAATAATTTGAGAGCCCGTTTTAACAAGGAGTTTAACCTTGTTTGATCGCCCTGAATCTGGCGAAAGAGCCGTTCTGGTGCATATCAATCTTTACCGAGGTCAGGAAGATTTAAATGAATTAAAAGAACTAGCCAAATCAGCTGGAGCAGAAGTTGTTTATGTCTTAACGGGATCACGTAAGTATCCTGATGCCAAGTATTTTATTGGTTCCGGTAAATTACAAGAATTAAAGACGGTAATTGAAGAAACAGAGGCAGATCTAGTGCTGTTTAATCATGTGTTAACGCCTAGTCAGGAGCGTAATTTAGAAGCTGCACTTGAGTTCCGGGTGGTAGACCGTAATGGTTTAATTCTGGATATATTTGCTCTGCGCGCAAAATCGTATGATGGAAAATTACAAGTTGAGCTGGCCCAGTTAAATCACCTGTCTTCGCGTCTGACCCGGGGATGGACCCACCTGGATAGACAAAAGGGAGGAATAGGTATGCGTGGAACTGGGGAAACTCAGTTAGAAGATGATAGGCGGCAAGTCAGTGCACGTATCAAGTTAGTGCAAAGCCGTCTGGAAAAAGTTGTTAAGCAGCGGCATCAAGGGCGCGCTAGGCGAAAACGATCAGAAATTCCAGGTCTATCCCTGGTAGGTTATACCAATGCTGGTAAATCTACATTATTTAATAGTCTGACCGGCGCAGACATATACGCGGCGGATCAGTTATTTGCGACTTTAGATCCAACTCTGAGACGCTTTAAGTTACCCAATGCAGCAGAAGTTGTCCTGGCTGATACAGTAGGTTTTATCCGTCATTTACCACATGAATTAGTGGCCGCATTCAAATCTACTTTGCAGGAAGCAACAGAAGCAGATTTATTGTTACATATTATTGATGCAAATGATGAGTATCGGGCGGAGACTATAGCTGAAGTCAATCGAGTACTAAAAGAAATTGGTGCCGATACCAATCCTCAACTGGAAGTATTTAATAAAATTGATCTACTCGATAATTTTGTGCCGCATATAGATCGTAATGAACAGGGGGTGCCGATACGCGTCTGGGTTTCGGCAAAGACAGGCGCTGGGATGGACTTGCTGTTACGGGCATTGGCAGAGATTTTTTCCGCCACCAAAATAACCCGCTTATGCCATTTATTGCCTAGTCAGGGAGATGTACGCGCAAAATTGTTTTCAGTCGCTAATATTATGCAGGAAGATTTTACCGAGCAGGGTGGTTGGGATTTACTGGTAGAAATTGATCAGCAGTTCATGGGGGTCTTAGGTGGTGTAAATGTTGAAGAAATTATTGAACAATGATTGTGTAACAATGGGTTTTTTAGGATAATCGCTAGTACAAGAATAAGAATTTGACTGGGTGTTTGATTAAATATTATTAATTTTTGCAGTATTAATGTGGAGTTAGAGAATGTCTTGGAATGAACCGGGCGGAGATAAAAACAAAGACCCTTGGAGTGGTCGCAACGAGGAGAGTGGACCTCCCGATTTAGATGAGGCGATTCGTTCGCTACAAGATAAATTAGGCGGCTTGTTTGGTGGCAATAAAGGCGGCAATGGCAATGATGATAATTCTCCTGCTTCGCTTAAAGGCCTGGGATTTCTAGCTATAGGTGCAATCGCTCTCTGGGGAGCAAGTGGTTTCTATGTTGTTGATGAAGGAAATCGCGGTGTTGAACTTCGCTTTGGTAAATATATTGCGACAACTCAACCTGGTTTGAACTGGAAGTTACCTGCACCTATTGAGAGTGTCGAGATTGTTAATATTTCTCAGGTACGTTCTTTAGAAGTTGGATATCGTTCAGGTGGCGGCAGTAAAGGCACTGTTATACAAGAAGCACTGATGTTGACTAAAGATGAAAATATTGTTGATGTACGTCTAGCTGTTCAGTATCAAGTGAATGACGCTAAAAAATATTTATTTAATATCCTCAACCAGACTGCGACTTTAAAACAGGTGACTGAGAGTGTGGAACGTGGGGTTATCGGTGGTAACACGATGGACTTTGTGTTAACTGAAGGTCGTAGTCAGATTGTTGCCGATATTAAGACAGAAATTCAGCAGGTCATGGATTCCTATGACTCAGGTATTATGATAACCAGTGTCAACTTGCAAGATGCTCAGCCCCCAGATCAAGTGCAAAGTGCTTTTGAAGATGCCATTAAAGCACGGGAAGATAAACAGCGCCTGATTAATGAGGCAGAAGCTTACGCTAATGATATCGTGCCTAAAGCGCGAGGCGCGGCAGCGAGACTTACGCAAGAATCAGAAGGTTATAAGTCACGTATCATTTCGGCAGCAGAAGGTGATGTGAGCCGTTTTACGCAGATTTTAAAAGAGTATAAAAAAGCACCTGAAGTGACCCGCAAACGTATCTATTTAGATAGCATGGAGGCGGTTATGAGTGGTACTGATACAGTCATGGTCGATGTTAAAGGTGGTAATAATCTTATGTATTTGCCATTAGATAAACTGGGGTCCAAGTCAAAGGCAATGAATAAACTGGTCAATACTTATCAATCAGAGCAAACGGTAATTCAGCCTTACAACGCAACTAACACGCCTCGGACTTCAAGTCGTGGCCGCACAGAGAGAGGGCGCTAAAAATGTCACAAAATAAAATTTTAGTGGGCCTTGCTGTTGTATTTACTCTTGCCATGATGAGTGTTTTTACTGTTTCCGAAACAGAAAAAGCTATTAAGTTTAAATTTGGGGAGATTATTGGATCAGATTATCAGCCTGGTTTGCATTTTAAACTTCCCTTCATTAATAACGTCAAGAAATTTGATTCACGAATTTTAACGCTAGATTCTCCGGCGGAGCGTTTTTTAACGGCTGAAAAGAAAAATGTGATCGTAGATTCATTTGTCAAATGGCGAATTGGTGATGTGACCACATTCTATACATCGGTTGCGGGTGATACCTATCAGGCTAATGTACGATTAGATCAAATTATCAAAGATGCATTTCGTAGTGAGTTTAGTAAACGAGATATCAAACAGTTGGTATCCACTGATCGCAGTGTCGTACGAGAGGCACTGATTGCTAATACGGCAAGTGCAGCTGAAAAACTGGGTATCGATATAGTTGACGTCCAGGTAAAACGTATCGATTTACCAAAAGAGGTGAGTCAGTCTGTTTATAGTCGTATGGAAGCAGAACGTGCCCGGGTTGCTCGTGAGTTTAGATCGCAGGGTTCAGAGGCGGCAGAACGTGTTCGCGCAGATGCCGATAAGCAAAAAGAAATTATTTTAGCGAATGCTTATCGCGATGCTGAGGTGACTAAAGGGCAGGGTGATGCAAGCGCATCTGAAATTTATGCTAAGGCTTATGGTCAAGATATTGAGTTCTATGCTTTTTATCGAAGCATGGCAGCCTATAAAGAAACCTTTGCTAACTCGGCAAACCTTATGGTTACAGAACCAGATTCGGATTTCTTTAAATATTTCAAACAAATGAAATAAGTCAAATTATTTGCGTGGATTGAATAAAAAAACGCTCCGCTTATGCGGAGCGTTTTTGTGTGAATTGGATAATTATCATGTTACATAGAGACCCTTGGCTGTTGCCAGATGGTGTTGAAGAAGTTTTACCTGAAGATGCGAAACACTTAGAAATCTTACGCCGTCAATTACTCGATGTGTTTGAGTGTTGGGGGTATGAAAAAGTAGTGCCGCCTTTTATCGATTATTTAGATTCACTTTTAACTGGGTCAGGACATGACCTGAATTTACAGACCTTTAAATTAACCGATCAACTTAGCGGTGAAATGTTAGGCATACGCGCTGATATCACACCTCAAGTGGCAAGAATAGATGCACATAGTTTAAGTCATCAACAGGTCTCGCGTTTATGTTATGAAGGGACTACGCTACATACTCGTGGCGAAGCATTAGACAAGACCCGAATCCCTATGCAAATTGGTGCCGAATTATTTGGTCATGCAGAGATTGATAGCGATACCGAAGTTATTCAATTGATGCTTGAAGTTCTGGCAATGGCTGGACTAAAAAATGTACATCTGGATTTAGGACATGTAGGCATATATCGTGGACTTGTTGCTCAAGCAAACTTGACTCAGCAACAAGAGTTAGAGCTATTTGAGGTATTACAACGTAAATCCAACTGTGAACTCGCTGAACTATTAGGGAATTATGCTGTTACAGATGAATTACAGGCTATTTTTTTAAGCTTGCCTAAGCTCAATGGTGATAAATCGGTATTGGCTAAAGCAAGAACTGTTTTTGTAACGGCAGATGCAAGCGTCAATAATGCTTTACTGCAGCTAGAAGAATTGGCAGATATTTTACACAGTTATTATCCTGAATTAACTATTAGTTTTGATCTCGCTGAATTACGTGGCTATCACTATCACACAGGTATGGTGTTTGCTGCATTTGTTGCTGAAGTAGGTAAAGAAATCGCGCGTGGCGGACGCTACGATAATATCGGCCAGATATTCGGTAACGCCAGGCCGGCAACGGGTTTTAGTGCAGACTTAAAAGTACTGGCAGCGCTGACTAAAAAAGATCAACCAGCATCTGACGCTGTAAAAATCTTTGCACCTTTTGCACTGGGTGATCGTGCTTTGGATGAAAAAGTGCGTGATCTTCGGGCTACTGGCAACATAGTCATTAAACAACTATCTGGACAGCAAAGTAATGCTGAGCATTTAGCTTGTAATCAAATATTGGAAAAAAATGATGAGAACTGGGTTCTTGTCCCGTTAAATTAATCTGGAACTGTTATGGGTAAAAATGTTGTAGTTATCGGCACACAATGGGGCGATGAAGGCAAAGGTAAATTAGTTGATTTATTAACCGATCAGGCAAAGGTTGTCGTGCGTTTTCAAGGTGGGCATAATGCTGGGCATACTTTGGTTATAGATGGCAAAACGACTGTTTTACATTTAGTTCCTTCGGGTGTCTTGCGTGAAGACGTACAATGTTTAATAGGTAATGGAGTGGTGCTATCGTCTGAAGCCTTACTGAAAGAAATAAAAATACTGGAAGATGCAGGCATCCCAGTGCGTTCACGTTTATTAATCAGTGAAGCCTGTGCCTTGATTTTACCGATTCATGTTGCTATAGATCAGGCACGTGAAATAGCCAAAGGTGATAAAGCTATTGGAACTACAGGGCGCGGCATTGGTCCAGCATATGAAGATAAAATCGCACGACGCGGCGTGCGTGCAGGAGACTTGTTAAATACTGAACTGTTTACTGAAAAGCTAAGAGAATTAACTGCGTTTCATAACTTTATGCTTACCGAATACTACAAAGTGCCGGCAGTTGATTTTGATGTTATGTTAGCGGAAACTTTGGCATTGGCCGAGCAAATAAAACCGATGCTAACTGATGTTGCAGAAAAGTTACATAACTATCAGGCCCAGGGAAGTAATTTATTATTTGAAGGCGCTCAAGGTGCATTGTTAGATATTGATCATGGTACTTATCCCTATGTAACCTCATCAACGACCACTGCAGGTGGTGCGGCAACAGGTACTGGAATAGGACCTTTAGATATTGATTATGTCTTAGGTATTACTAAAGCTTATTCAACTCGTGTGGGTAACGGTCCATTTCCAACGGAATTAGATGATGCCTATGGTCAGCATCTGGGTGAAAAAGGTCATGAATTCGGTGCGACAACAGGGAGAAAAAGACGCACCGGTTGGTTTGATGCAGTTTCAATGCGTAAATCTGCTCAATTGAACTCCTTAAGCGGCATATGTCTGACTAAATTAGATGTATTAGACGGTCTGGATAAAATAGGTATTTGTACAGCTTACAATATTGCTGGCGAAGAAGTGACAGTTGCACCATTAGGTGCTGAAAAATATGCAGCCTGTGTACCTGTTATTGAATATATGCAAGGCTGGACCGAAGTAACCAGAGGTGTAACTGAATTAGATAAATTACCTGCCAATGCGCTAGCTTATATTAAACGCTTAGAAGAACTTGTCGGCGTTGGGATTTCTATTTTATCCACGGGTCCAGACCGCAATGAAACCATTGTTTTAAGCAATCCTTTTAATTAAGAGTGTTGAAATGTTTTTTCAAGGAGCTGGAATTAGAATTCATGTTACGATGGTAAGGCTTGCTCCAGACAGTCCAGTTTTACTCGTTTAGCCTCAGTTTTTGGATATTATTAAAGATAATATTGCTTATAGGATGTGCAGACGCTGTAGGCGTGCTACTTGTTATTGATGCGCTTCATACCTCAGCACACGCTATGAATTATATTTTTTTATTTTAGTAAACAGAGCGATAATAATTACTCTCTTTACATTCTGGCTCCGCTTCACTTCAAAATACATGAATGTAGTCAGAGTGTTTGGCTTTAGCCCGGCTTTTGGGTATGTAAGTACCGAAGTCACTCTTCAAAAACCAGCCCAGGTAATTCCTCTGTCAATCCTGGTCTTATCTCCGTTGCTGATGCGATTATTTATGCAACAGCAATATTCTCAAGCGATATTTGTAGCTTCTGATAGTCATTTTAAGAAGCGTCCTGAAGTGACTTATTATGAAAAAAATTGCATTGAAAATGGCTTTAGATCTGTTCTGAATTATGTATAAATATGACGGTTTACTCGTCCATCAGGAATATGATGAACAGGGGTTAATTGAAATTGTCGAAAGTGGCGGCGTTCGTGCCTTGCACTTTGGCACATATCCTAGGCAAAGCAGTATGCTTACTGATGCGCCCAATGAATTACATTCAAAATATATCAGAGCGATGATGGCGTGGCTTTTATTTAAAGAGCAGCCTGAGAATGTTTTGATGATTGGAGTAGGCGGGGGGGTATTAAGCAAATACCTGCTTTTTCAGTTTCCTGAATGCCAGATAAAAGCGATAGAGTTTCGCCAGGCAATCATCAAAATTGCTCGGCGTTTTTTTGCTTTACCCCTTGATCCTCGCTTAAAAGTAAAAATAGGTGATGGTGCTCACTATATCAAGCAACAAAGCCAGAAACTGGCGGAACAACATGATTTAATTATCATTGATGCCTTTGATGATGAAGGCATGGCTGATACTATGCAAGGTATTGGTCTATTTTCGGCTTGCAAGGAATTGCTCACCGATCAAGGTCTATTAGTGATTAATTTATGGGGAACCAATAAGGATTTATTCAAGCAAATAAGTTGGGAAATGGACACTATTTTTGACGGGAAGCTGCTGTTTTTACCAGTGCGCGGACGGGGTAATGTCATCGTTATTGCCTTTGCTGATGGTGTGGATACTTTCTCAATGAAGGCATTAAGAGCAAGAGCAAAACAGCTTGATGAGCAGTATCAGATTGAATTTTTAGATTTCATTAAAGATTTAAAAAGAAATAATAGTAAAGCATTAAAACGAGTAATAACAGCATGAATATCCAAATATGAATATATTAGACGCCAAGCATATCTTTTCCTACCGGAAATATTGGGCACAACGTTTCGGAACGGCACAAGAATTGCCGATGAGCAAAGCAGAAATGGATATTCTGGGCTGGGATAGTTGCGATGTCATTTTAGTGACAGGGGATGCCTATATAGATCACCCGAGTTTTGGCATGGCTCTGATTGGTCGAGTATTAGAAGCTCAGGGTTTTCGTGTGGGTATTCTTTCTCAACCCGACTGGCATAGCGCTGACGATTTTACTCGCTTAGGTCGGCCTAATTTATTTTTTGGCGTGACCGGGGGTAATATGGATTCCATGGTCAACCGCTACACAGCCGATAAGAAAATTCGTTCTAATGATGCCTATACCGCAAACGGTGAGGGTGGCAAACGACCCGATAGAGCGGTCAATGTATATTCTCACCGCTGCCGTGAAGCCTATAAAGATGTACCCATTATTATTGGTGGTATCGAAGCAAGTTTAAGACGCATTGCGCACTATGATTATTGGTCAGATAAAGTCAGAAAATCAGTTTTACTGGACTCCAAAGCCGATTTACTGGTGTATGGAAATGCCGAACGTCAAATTACAGAAATTGCACATCGTTTGGCAGCAGGAGAAGTGATTGCTGATTTAAAAGGCATACGTGGCACGGTACATTTTGTAAAACAAGTGCCGGCTGGCTGGACTGTTAAAGACTCTTCCGATATTGATACACCCGGGAAAGTCATCAAACCGAAAAGTCCTTATTTAATGGAAGAAGAATCAGTTTGTGCAGAGAAACAAACAGAAGCACAGACAAAAGAGCCTAAAAGCGCAAAAATAAGCAACGAGCAACGCGCAAAGACAGTGATTCGTCTACCTGATTTTGATACCGTCAAAGATGATCCGATACAATATGCTCACGCCTCACGCGTGATGCATGGCGAGACTAATCCAGGTAATGCCCGGCCCTTATTGCAAAAACATATGCAACGCTATATCTGGGTAAATCCACCGCCTATACCGCTTACCATGAGTGAAATGGATGGTGTATTTGATTTATCTTATTCGCGATTGCCACATACGGGTTATGGCAAAGCCAACATACCAGCGTTTGAAATGATTCAGCACTCAGTGAATATCATGCGCGGCTGTTTTGGAGGCTGTTCCTTTTGTTCGATCACTGAACATGAAGGGCGTATTATTCAAAGCCGTTCAGAAGACTCGATTATAAAGGAAATTGAAGCGATTAGAGATACCTCGCCTAACTTTACCGGACATATATCCGACTTGGGTGGGCCCACAGCGAATATGTATCGCCTGGCCTGTAAAGATGAAAAGATAGAGCAAGCCTGTCGCAGACCTTCCTGTGTTTTTCCTGGAATTTGTGAAAACCTGGATACGGATCATACCCCATTAATTAAATTATACCGCCGTGCACGAGCCTTGCCGGGAATTAAGAAAATATTAATCGCCTCTGGATTACGCTATGATCTAGCCGTCGAATCGCCAGAATATGTTAAAGAACTGGTTACCCATCATGTCGGTGGCTATTTAAAAATTGCCCCGGAACATACCGAACAAGGTCCTTTATCAAAAATGATGAAACCCGGTATGGGTAGCTATGATTCATTCAAACAAATGTTTGAGAAATATTCCAAAGAGGCCGGCAAAGAACAATACCTTATTCCTTATTTTATTGCCGCACATCCAGGTACAGAAGATCTGGATATGCTTAACCTTGCTTTATGGTTAAAGCGGCATGATTTCCGTGCTGATCAGGTACAGGCCTTTTTGCCTTCACCCATGTCAATTGCTACAGCGATGTACCATTCAGGTAAAGATACCTTGAACAAAGTAAGTCGTAAGGAAGTATCCAATATGTCTATTCCCAAAGGCATAAAACAACGCCGTTTACATAAAGCATTTTTACGTTATCATGACCCTAAAAACTGGCCACTGCTTCGAGAAGCCTTGAAAAATATGGGACGCGCAGATTTGATTGGCAATGGTAAACAACAGCTTATTCCCAGTTGGCAACCTAAAGAAGGAGGTAAAGATGACAGAATTAAGAGTAAAGGCACTACTTTTAGAACTCAGAGGACAGATAATAACCCACGCCGTGCACCTGCGAAAAAAAGCCACCATAAAAACAGATAAAAGGCTTTTCAAATGATAAATAAGCGCATATAATACTCGCTCTTTAGCTGGTGTAGCTCAATCGGTAGAGCAACTGATTTGTAATCAGTAGGTCGCGGGTTCGATTCCCATCACCAGCTCCATATTTCAACTTACTCCTTAATAAGAGTGGGTGTAAAACAGTTTATACGCTGGTGTAGCTCAATCGGTAGAGCAACTGATTTGTAATCAGTAGGTCGCGGGTT
>CAYWLM010000083.1:11661-12073 GCA_964459125.1 uncultured Methylomonas sp.
CGATTCCCATCACCAGCTCCATATATAAAGCCCTGTTGCATAATAATGTAACAGGGCTTTTTTTATGTCCGGTATTCTAGCGAAATTTTCAGATATTTATCTTGTGTGACCTCTGGAGCTGACCTTTGCCTGGTTTTTTCACATGCTAAAAAGGGCTCCCGTCTCACCCCACGACACAGAGGTAGTATAGCGGTGATTTCAATTACTTACCTGAACTCGACGAAGCAATATTCAGGAACGAGGATTCGATAGTGCCCGAGTCTGACTTATCTTTTGACTTCACAGTCGCGCTAGAAAACCAGTTGCGTAGCCTGCTATGGGGGGCGGCCGACAAGGCTGCAAATCTTGGAGGGTGAAAGTAGGCTGTCGAAAAACGATTTTTAGGCTGCCTTAGATTTCCCCGTATTTTGGC
>CAYWLM010000084.1:0-11982 GCA_964459125.1 uncultured Methylomonas sp.
TTTGCGCATAGTCAGCAGTTGCAACAGATACGTGATTTTAGTGATTATTTACTGGTGCAGAACCAGTCTCAACCACTATAAGCTGCAGGCCGGGTTGGGTTTTTTAATGCGTAGCAAAAAAACGTAACCCGACTATTTAACAGGAACTCTATGTAGCCAGGCAGATGAATTTTGGCTACCTCTTGAGCCTGCGCCAGGATTAAGTTTATAAAGTCATTCAACTGGTTTTTAAAATTTGCAAAAAAGCATAATACTTCCCTCTAAGTTTTACCTGATTACGTACAACTCACAGCCAAATTAAAAAAATCCTAAAATATCAGTATGTTAAGAGTCTCATCATTCCCGAAGTCTACCCAGTCAAGCTGGGCACAAGCTTTATCGGGAATCTTTGCTTAAGCCACGAGATTCCTGCTAAAAGCATGCAGGAATGACGAAGATAGCTGAGAGTTATGGGTAATCAGGAAGTTTTATAAAGGCGAATCTAAAAAACAACCAGATAACGCAGCTGATATCGATATCATGCTTTAAGTCGGTTTAATACCAGGAGATTAAATGTATACAAGGTTCTCAAAAGTAGTGCTTGTCTGGGCAGTAGCTTTTTTTGTTTCATTAGTGGTGCTCAATAATCTCACCGATTATGACTCCAACTATCGATTCGTTAACCATGTGCTCAAAATGGATACTACATTCCCGGATAATAGAGCTATGTGGCGGGCGATAGATTCCACTTTCACTTATCACGCGATTTATAATCTGTTAATTTTTGTTGAAGCCGTGATTGCCGTCCTGTGTTGGCTAGGAGGTTTTCTTTTGTTCAGGACCAGAAAGGATGCAGGCCGCTTTAATCTGGCTAAAGGTATTGCTGTCCTTGGATTAACACTGGGGATTGTCTTGTGGTTTTCAGGGTTTATTAGCATAGGTGGGGAATGGTTCTTGATGTGGCAGTCAGAAATCTGGAATGGACAGCAGGCAGCTTTTCGTATAATTGTAATAATAGCTATCGTGCTGCTTTATCTTGTTCAATCTGATCGAACGACCGACGCTTAAGCAATCGCGCAAGCCCGATGCGCGAAAATCGCGCGTTATTTGAACCGGGTCAGACTGCAAATCAGGAGTTTTTGTAATTTGCTGAGTTTGCAGTTTAAGTGACGAAGACAGGTTAAAAAGATAAAGCTTAATTGGGGGGCTTGGATTTATACGATACAGTGTCATACAGTGCGGTATACAATTCCAGGCGAAAATCTGCAACCAATCCTACTGCTTTGTCTTTTTCAAAACCACTATTGATCAGGGCCATTTCCCCTAGTCGTAATCCCGCCTCCAGTGTTTCTGCGACGACATGATTTGCACCGTCATTGAGTAATTTTTCACAATGAGCAATATCATGTGCGCGCGCATGAATTTGAATTTTAGGATAATGACGCCGCACATCTTTAACCAGATGTTCAAGATTGCTGAAATTATCCAGTGAAAAAATTAACATGGTTGTATTTGCTGCTCCTGCAGATTGGAGTACCGTTAATTTGCAGGCATCACCAAAAAAAACATTAAAACCTTCACCACGGAATTGTTTAACGCGCTCATGATTATTATCTAAAGCGATATATTCCACGCCGGCACGATCCAATAACTGGGCAACTCGTCTGCCCACTCGGCCAAAGCCGGCAATAATCACTTTACCGTGATCTTCAGTTGAGTCTGGTGTTGGTGCTGTTGTATTGATTATGGCAGTCTCGCTTTCATCTGGTGCAGTCAGTTTTAGCCACCAGTCACCAGCCTTGACGATAAAAGGTGTAGTTACCATGCTCAAAGTGACGACTAAGGTAAGAAATTGCACCCGCTCAGGTAATAAAACGCCGGAAACCATCGCGTAGCCGAATAATACAAAGCCAAATTCACCAGCTTGAGATAATAGCAGTGCTGTGCGTAAGGCATTACGGCTATCGAGACCGCTGAGCCTGGATAATAGCCAAACAACGCTTGTTTTAATCAGCAATAAGCCCGCAACAGCCAGCAACAGCCAGTGCCATTCTTTGATCAGTAGGCCGAAATTAATACTCATGCCTACGGTCATAAAAAACAAGCCCAGTAGTGTGCCGCGAACCGGTTCAATATCGGCCTCGATTTGATGTCGATAATGTGATTCGGCGAGCATGAGTCCGGTTAAAAATGCGCCCAGCGCCATCGATAAATGAAGCAATTCCATCGCACGACCAATGCCCAGCACCATTAATATCGTTGCAGCAATGAAAACTTCGGAATTCCGGCTGGCAGCTACGCGATCTAGAATCGGATTGAGTAAAAAACGCCCGAACAAAATAACGCAGAGAGTGCCGCCAGTCACTTCCAGTAAACCAACCCAGGCGCTACTGGTTAATGTTTCTCCACCCGATAAAAGGGATACCATTGCCATTAGTGGTACCACAGCAAGATCCTGTAGGAGCAATACGGAGAACGATGCTCTGCCGTAAACACAGGTTAAAGCTCCTTTTTCGGACAAGATCTGCAGGCCAAAAGCGGTAGAGGACAGGGCTAAGCCAAAAGCGGCAATAATACTGACTTTTGTCGGGAAACCAAAGAGTTGAGCGACGCCAAATAGCAGCAATGCAGTGATTAATAGCTGGGCAATACCTAAGCCAAAGACCAGACGACGCATAACCCACAAACGCTCGGGTTTCATTTCCAGACCGATTAAAAATAATAAAAAGACAACTCCAAACTCAGCTATATGGCGTAAATCATCGACCGCGTTAATCAGTTTGAGCCCCCAGGGACCAAGCACTGCACCCGCAACCAGATAGCCCAGTACCGAACCAAGCCCGAGACGATGAAAGATGGGAATGGCTATTACTGCGGCCGCTAAAAGTTCCAGTATATAAAGCAGAATGCCATTGTCAGCATGCATAGTTTGTTTTTTTCCTTATCTCAGGATTAAGTCCGTATGTGTATAATCTCACCACGTTATACCAGAATTTAATAAAATAAAAGGATAGCCGAGGTAATATATTAAATATTTCACCACAAAAGCCTTAGCTTAGAACACCTGTTGAGGCCATAAAGTATTGGTATAGAATCAAACCGGAGATATTTAAAATAGCCCTGATATGTTTCAGGCTAGTCTTTTAAAAATAATGGAACAATGTGGAGAAACCTGACAATTAACAACTTTTCTTGCTATGGCATATAATGATAATTAATATTTGCGATTAATATTTTGCAGCCGCATATTAATCAGTATCTATTTAACTTAGCACACACCCGGCAAATTCAACCAGCAAACTTCCTTATTCATGCAAGTCCTTGTATACAACGAACTCAATCCTAAAGCTATTTCTGGCCTGGCCAAGCTTATAAAATTTCTGGAAAATGACGATTTTCACTCGGCGGATGTTAAAAAAGTCGGGGATAATTTATATCGCGCCAAGCTCAATCGTAATGATCGAATCATCTTTGCTATCTATCAACATCTGGGTAAACCCTACGCTCTGATTCTGGAATATATTAAAAATCACGCTTATGAAAAATCGCGATTTTTAAACCAGAATATCAGCTTTGATGAAGATAAAATTCCCGCGATTAAAACCCCCGATGAGCTACAAGCAGACGCTTTGGTTTATGTAAATCCAAATCATAAAAGCTTTAATCTGCTGGATAAAATTGTCTCGTTTGATGACAGTCAGCAGTCGATCTATGCTCTTCAAGCTCCGCTGGTTATAATTGGTTCGGCTGGAAGTGGTAAAACTGCGCTGACTTTAGAAAAAATGAAACATGCAGTCGGTGATGTTTTATATGTCACGCAATCAGCCTATCTGGTTAAAAACTCACGTGATTTATATTATGCATATAACTACGAGAATGAAGATCAGCAAGTCGATTTTCTATCGTTTCAGGAGTTTTTAGAAAGTATTCATGTCCCTGAAGGCAAGCCTGTTACTTTTCAACGTTTTCAGCAATGGTTTAGTCGTTATAAACAAGGCAAGCAACTTAATGATGCGCATAAACTTTTTGAAGAATTCCGTGGTGTAATCACCGGACCGGCAACAGATAAAAGCTGGTTAAGCCGAGAGGATTATTTATCCCTAGGTATAAAAGAAACTATATACTTACAAGAAGAGCGCGAAGCGGTTTATAGCATTTTTGAAAAATATCTCAGCTTTTTACAGGAAAATAAACTCTACGATAGCAATATTGTCAGCCATCAGTATTTAGATAAACTGCAAGCACGTTATGATTTTGTCATTGTGGATGAAGTACAGGATCTGACGAACATCCAGCTCTATCTGATTATTAAATCCCTGCATCATGCGCACGATTTTATTTTATGTGGTGATTCCAACCAGATTGTTCATCCTAACTTTTTTTCCTGGTCAAAAGTAAAAAGCCTGTTTTACAAGCAAGAAGATTTAGGCAGCGCTGAAAACCTGATTCGTATTTTAAATACCAATTATCGCAACTCACCCCAGGTGACCGATATTGCCAATAAAATACTTAAAATCAAAAATAACCGCTTTGGCTCGATTGATAAGGAAAGCCATTACCTGGTTGAAAGCAACGGTCATACTCAGGGTGAAGTCGTTTTCTTGCAGGATAATGACCATATCAAACAAGAACTGGATAAAAAAACCAGAGCTTCGACCCGCTTCGCAGTCATCGTAATGACTCCTGAGCAAAAACCAATGGCGCAACAACACTTTAGTACACCCCTGGTTTTTACCATACAGGAAGCCAAAGGGCTAGAATACGAAAATATTATTCTCTATAACTTTCTGTCTCAGGAAGAACAGCGCTATCGTGAAATCAGTAGAGGTGTCATCGCAGAAGATCTGGAAAAAGATATCAAGTTTTCCCGCGCCAAAGACAAGACTGACAAATCATTAGAGGTTTATAAGTTTTATATTAATGCTCTATATGTCGCCTTAACGCGTGCGATTAAAAATCTATACTGGATAGAAAGCTCCCCGAAACAACCGTTGCTCAATCTGGTTGGTTTAAATAATGCCCAGGCTACTCTGGAAATTGCCGATAGTAATTCCAGCCTTGATGATTGGCGGCAAGAAGCGCATAAGCTGGAATTGCAGGGAAAGCAGGAACAAGCAGAACGGATTCGTGCAGAAATTCTCCATCAGAAAACACCTGACTGGACAGTGATCAGTGGTGATACCTTAGAGGCATTGAAGCAAAAAGCGTTTGCACAAGACAATAAAAAAGCCAAGTTAGAATTGTTTGAATATGCTCTGGTTTATGAAGATCGTAAGCTACTGAATGCTTTAATCAAAGCAGATTTCAAACCCGCAAAAAATCCTGATAAAGGGCTACAAATATTACAGCAAAAACACTATGCGGCCTATAGCTTCAAAAAGCCGGATGCGGTGATTAAGCAAGTGAATCAATATGGCCCTGATTTCCGCAATATATTTAATCAGACACCCTTTATGGTTGCTGCATGGACGGGTAATGTTGAGGTAATTAAAGCTTTATTTGAGCAAGGCGCCGATACCGAAAAAGTCGATGAAAATGGTTTTACTGCATTACAAATCGCCCTCTCTCAAGCGAGTCGTGAAGAGAATTATGCGCGCAAAAAACTGGCTGAAACTTATCTCCTCCTGGAACCGACCAGTATCAGTATTCAGGTGGATGGACGCTTAATCAAATTAGACAAACATCAAATGGAGTTTTTTATGCTCAATATGATGATTGCCTTATTCTATCGAGCCCTACCCGAAAAAGTAATCCATATGGCAGGTGCTTTTTCCAGCCAGGATTTTGTCGATGCGGTGCAGCACATACCCAATAGCGTTCTACCTGAACGGCGTAAAAAACGTGCTTATCTCTCTAGCATTCTGTCAAAGAACGAATTTACTAAAGACGACAAACATAATCGAAAATTGTTCTTTCGTATAAAGCATGGTCATTACCTGTTTAATCCGGATCTTGCACTTAAAGTCGGAGAAGAGTGGCTGAATATCTATGATTTATTATCACTGGATAAATTGGCTGTCCAGCATAGGAAGCAGGAACCATGGTGGCGAATTGATCAGAATCAACGCTCTGCTGAAATACTGGAGCATAATAAAAACCATATCAAGACACAGATTAGTGTTGTACAGAAGAGTTGAAGCAAAGCCCCGCGCCTAGCAAATATAAGAAATTTACGAGTAATCAGGCTACGAATTTAAGGCGGGATAGCCTATTATTTGTAGGGTGGGCAATCTTTTCTGCCCACCAGGATTTTAACCTTGATTGTGGGCAAAAAAAAGCTGCCCACCCTACGTGTTTTGCAGCAGCACGTAACGAAGAAATGACTCCAGTTGTTAAGACTTTAGATGAGAGTGGTAGGTATTGATATTGAAAATGGATTTAAAAACTGTCGCCTCTAAAGCAGTTTTTTATCCACTTCACTAAGCTGAGCTGCATCACAAACCGAGAGCCAATGCTCTTCAATCACCGTTTTTTGATGCTCAAAAATCGCTTGTGCACTATCTCTGGAAAGTAAGAAATTATGCGCGCTAGCTATACAATTTTTAATCTGACTGAGATTGTTATTACCGGATATCAGCATCGCCTGGGAGGCTTCATTGCTGGAGCGACCTTGTGGGCATATATCATAGGCGGGCGTAAGGCTCAGATCTTTCCCATTCCAGAATGCGGCATGGTTGCGGGCATGGTCATCGGTATTGCCGCATAGAATATTAAATTCCAGACGTGAGAACAGCTCTTTTAACGTCTTTTTTGGATCGGTGAAGCGGTGGCGAATAATCTCGGTAAATGTTTCGTAACTGGCATACCGCGCCATCATGTTATCAAGTTCAAACAGCGTAAGTGCAGAGATCATCGCTTTACGAGACCATCCTTGCTGTATTTTTTCGCGGTCAAAACGTTCAACAAGTAGTACATCTGTATTCGCTGCTTGCACAAGTTTAACCGGTGCAACATCTAGCCCTGCAAGTGCCGCTAATCTCATGGCGATAAATTCTGCTTTGACGACACTATATAAATCCGAGTTTGATGAAAATTTGGCAACGAATTTTCTATCAGCCTCTTCAAGCAATGCTTTTGGGCGTGCGCCACCAATTGAACTGCCGTGAAACAAGGCCGAATCCAGTTCAGGAGTCAGGGGTATGCCTTTTTCAACACGCTGTGCAGAAGCTAACAATTCTTCGAGCGGAACATTCGCAGCTGAGCGTGGTACATATTCTGGGGGTGAACGCTGAAAGTCCAGTGCGCCAATTCGATCCGATCCGGATTCCAGAAGGTAGGTTAGTTCACCAAGCACGTTTGTATCTGTATTTGCCCCTCTTAGACCTAGTTTTTTATTGATGATAACGCGTCGCCCCCAGGCATCTGGTGCTGCATCACGAATGCAACCGGGCATACTCAGACCATTGAGTAGCGGTAATGCACCTGCCTTTAACGGTAGTTCTGGCTCATAAATGGGAATAGCAGATTTTGTATCATTGAGTCTTTCAACCTAGAAACCGCGGTTGAGCACGGATTTCGTGCTCAGATTTATTCACAAAACCGTGAAGCGGGGTATGTCCACCCAACAGGTGACAGTATTTACGGTGATTAACTTTAATACTCAGATACTTATAGTGCTTTATAGCGATCAACTGCGGTTTTTAGGTTCAAGGTAACTCTTACCGTAATTGAACAGGATATTGCCATTATCAGCTTCCAGCTTGCCAGCAACAACAGGGGTGGTTTCATTCGGTAACCATAACCATACAAAAGCTTCGTATAGTTCGACTTAGAAGTCATCATCTACAGACCGAGTTGATTTACGTATTGATTTTGGCAAAAGAGCCAGTTTGTCTTCTGTCTGGCGAATATGCCTGGTCAATGTGCTATCATCGGCATCAAACAATTTTACACCGACAATGCTGGCAACCTCGAACATTGCTCCGATTGCGCATTTAAGATCACCTTTTTCAATACGCTGTAGCAATCCTCTGGAAATACCAGCGCGTTCAGCTACCTCCTGAGTGGTGAGCTTACGTTCTTTGCGTGCGCTCCGTATCAGCCCTCCAAGAAGTGCGACAGCATCACGACTATAACGGGAGTAGGTGCGCGTAATTGACTTAGGCATTTTTATATACCTGGTTTGTTGTAGATCATAATTGAGTTATATGATCTTTACTAAAACTAAAAATAGCTCTTGATTAATGCTGTATCAAGTAAATAATGATCCGTATATAGCCCGTTAACTAATTTTATGATCTATATGTAGACCATTGATAATATAAATCAGCTTTCTAAGGGTAATGGTGTTTATTGGCTTTTCCAATTCAGAATATTCTTCTGCGCTAATTTTCTGGTAGCTTCAGTCAAAGGGTAATTTCGTTAACGAGGGAAAAACTAAACTCATCTAGCCTAGTACTTTTGATTTGTAATACATCTCTCCATCTCCATTCCTTCCTGTTAATCACTGTTATTAATCACTACTTAACTAATAATCTCCCAGTTTTTTTAATCTGTTCAACCTAAGGTTAAAGAGGTACTACATGATATATGGATGGTGATGATGCCTATAAGGCGTTTGAGAGAGCAGTCAGCCGTTTTGGCGATAAATATCCTGGTGCGATGAACTGTTTGATAAAAGACAAGGAGCAAATGCTGGCTTTTTATGATTATTCAGCCGTTCACTGGCAGCATATTCGGACTAATAATCCAATAGAGTCAACTTTCGCTACACTAAGACTTAGAACCAATAAAACAAGAAATGCAGTGTCTCGAACAACTATTTTATCCGTGGTGTTCAAGTTGACACAAAGGTGGCGAATTGATCAAAATAAAAGATTTTCTGAAATACTGGAATATATTAAAAACCATATCAAGACACAGATTAGTGTTGTACAAAAAAATAAGCTTCCTGGGTAGGATGGAATTGCGTAGCGCTTTCAGCCATTAAGATTTGGCTGTATTTTTCAAAAGTTGTGCAGTAATATGATGAATGCATCAGCAACAGCAAAGCGATTGGATAAAGAAGGCTTGTGTAACTTCTTATTCTCCACAGGCATTTGATCCAATATGAAAGCCATCCTCAGAGAATATACCCGGGATTTCGAGATACTCGCATTCAGACCTTAGCCAGCAAGCTAGAGTCTGAATATGATCAGGTAAACTTTTTTTATCGCGTATTGCACATTCCCAGATAACAGCATCTCCCATCGCAGAATTTTAGATTGATCTTCTATATATTCCGGCAGACTCAACCTAACCTATAATTTAGGCGTATTCATGTTATTCTTCAGTACCAGATCACGGTAAGATGATCAATACAAATAATCTATACCATATTTAACGGATACTGAGTATTAATGAAAATAGGACTTTATGAAGAAATTGTTAGCCTTCTTCTTGCTCAACAAATCCAAGAAAGTGAATTATCTCCAAAGTATGAGCCTCTTGATATTGTTGATAGTCATGATTTTCTAGCTCAATATTTATATAAAGTATTAGCGCAAGGGCTTGCTCAAATTAAGCATGAAAAAGGAGTGGTAAAAGAAAAAGATCGTCATCAGAGTAAACTCATACAGCAGATAAATATATGTAATGAAATTATTAAGGTACTTCAAGAAAGAAATATTGGCGTAGTCGAAAATACTCTTATCTCTGAAGATGCAATGAGACTAATTTCTATTTTCGATGTGGCAATACACAAAACCATACCTACACGTCCAGATACACCCATTGCTTTAGGTGCTTTACTAACAGGAACCAGAGAAGACCCTTCTTTAATTTCACAAATAAAAAAAGAAATTGGATCGGCAAACCAAATTGACATGCTAGTTTCATTTATCAAATGGAGTGGCGTGATGTTATTAAAAGAGCAATTGGAATATTTTACGCAAAATGCAGACAATAAATTAAGAATTATTACTACCAGTTATATGGGAGCCACAGACTTAAAAGCAGTTCGATGGTTGCAACAACTCTCTAATACTGAAATTAAGGTGAGCTACGATACTCATCGAACTCGCTTACATGCCAAAGCATACTGTTTTCACAGAAACACCAACTTCAGTACAGCTTATGTGGGATCTGCTAATTTATCCCAAGCTGCTTTTACTGATGGTTTAGAATGGACAGTAAAAATTAGTCAATATGAACAGCCTTACCAATGGGAAAAAATAACTGCAACATTTGATACTTATTGGAATGATAAAGAATTTGAGACGTTTAGGGCTGAGGACTCTAATCGTCTTCGAGTTGCTTTATGTTCAGAGCGTAATACACAGTCAGATAATTTTACATTTTTACCTAGTTTTGATTTAAAGCCTTATGGATTTCAACAGGAAATACTTGATCAAATTCAAGTAGAAAGGCAATTACAACAACGTCAAAAACATCTTATTGTTGCTGCAACAGGTACCGGTAAAACAATGATTGCTGCATTTGATTTTAAATTGTGGCGAAAAGAATTTCGAGATAAAAACCATCAACAGGAGCCTAAGTTACTATTCATTGCTCACCGTAAGGAGATATTAAAGCAATCATTATCAACATTTCGTGCTGTTTTACGTAACCAGAATTATGCTGATTTAATGGTTGATGGTATTGAAGCCCAGCAAACTAATCAGCTTTTTGTTTCAATCCAAACTTACAATGCGAAAGGGTTTGCTAATCTTATTGATCAAAATCACTATGACTATATAGTTATAGATGAATTTCATCATGCTGCTGCGCCCAGTTATCAATCTATCCTTAGCCATGTAACACCAAGCTGCTTGCTTGGGTTAACAGCGACACCAGAGCGAGGTGATGGGCAAGATATAAAAGTGTATTTTGATGATCATATTACAGCTGAAATTCGTTTGCCTGATGCAATTAATAGAAAATTACTTTGTCCTTTTCATTATTATGGCGTTAGTGATTGCGTTGATTTTTCAGGTTTGCAATGGAATCGAGGTGGTTATGCAAAAAGTGAACTAAATAATTTAGTCACAGGGAATGATATTCGAGCACGGTTAATCATAGATAAAACAGTTGAAACGGTATTAGATGTAAAACAAGTAAGAGGTTTAGGTTTTTGTGTATCAAAAGCACATGCAGAATTTATGGCTAGAAAGTTCTCAGAAGCCGGAGTTCCAAGTGATTATTTAACTGCCGATTCCAACTCTGAACAGCGTCAAAATATTCAAACACGTTTAGTTGATAAACAAATTAATTTTATTTTTGTCGTTGACCTGTATAACGAAGGTGTCGATATACCTGAAATTGATACTGCTATTTTTCTTCGTCCTACTGAATCACTCACTGTTTTTCTACAACAACTAGGCCGAGGGTTGCGTTTACACGATGAGAAGGAATGTTTAACCGTACTGGATTTTATCGGTCAGTCTCATAAAAATTTTCGTTATGACTTACGTTTTAATGCATTGATTAGTAATAATAAACGACGTGTTGATAAAGAGCTAAATGATGATTTTCCACACCTTCCTGCAGGTTGCAGTATTCAATTAGAACGACAAGCTAAACAAAGGATTCTTGAAAATATAGAAGCTGCATTTTTTAAAAACAAACCTCGGATAATTCAACATATTCGGAGCTTTACTTCAGATACAGGTTTGCAGCTAACCTTATCAAATTTTCTTGATTATTATCACATGGGGCCAGATGAAATATATTACCGAGGCTCATGGTCACGCCTATGTGCATTAGCTGAGGAAACTCCTAATTTTAATGAGCCTGATGAGGTTCAATTAACAAAAGGTTTACGCCGTCTATTACATATAAATGATAATGTGTTTATAAATGATATCCTTACATGGATAAAACAACCTTTCGATGAATCTCAACTGTCTAGCGATGATATTAAATATCTCACCATGCTGCATTTTACCTTATGGAAAAACACTTTCCCCGCTAATAATGTTACGGAAAGTTTTAATAAGTTAGATGATAACCCTGTATTAAAAAAAGAGCTCAGGGAATTATTAGAGCTCTGTCAAAGCTCAATTTTGAGTGTACCTGATGACATGA
>CAYWLM010000085.1:0-11969 GCA_964459125.1 uncultured Methylomonas sp.
AACGGTTCAGATTGTGGCTCGCTTCGCGATCACAATCTAACCTTGTTCGTTAGAGTTTTTTTTCAATCAACCTAGCCTTCAAATCAGGCGGTGATACAAAAACAAACGAATTTCCATATTTTCTTTTTCTTAATAAATTAAGTTTATCTGACATTTTCAGTAAGTCCGTTCTTGCTGTTTGATAACTAATTGCATGGGAAGCTTGATGCTCTTGTATGCGGTATATAGCATTAGGATTCTTGAGAGCATGTTTTAATAGTGATAATTGCCTGTGATTCAGTTGACCACTGGCTTTCGAATTATCTAAAAGTTTTTCAGCTTCTTCTATTTCATAAGCTTTTCTTTCTAAATAATCGTGCAGTGATGCCACTCCTTTTCTTACCACATCCATTTGATGAATAAGAAAATACGTCAAATCACCATCATCCGTTTCCGAATAAAGATAAGCATTCCCATATTTCACTGGTGCTTGTTTAATAATTCTAGATATTGAAACAAACTCTATCAACCAATAACCATGTTTCGCCATTGCCCAGTAGAATAATGCTCTCGCTGTACGCCCGTTACCATCGATAAATGGGTGGTCGTAGCCAATCATAAAATGTAAAGTTATGGCTTTAATAACTGGATGTATAAACTGGTGTTCTAACGAATTATTAGCAAAATCACAAATTTTTTTAATACGCTCTGAAAGCTCTTTTGCCTCTGGAGGAGTATGTAGCACAGCTGATTCAGCTGCATCTACAATATGAATATCATCAGAGTTATCTCTATATTTTCCTGCTTTATTAGGGTTATCAAGTGTATCTTTAGTGATAACTTCGTGTAGGTGCTGAATTAATGATGGAGTCAATTCATCATCTTTAAAATCCCTAATGACCTCCATCGCTTTATAATTATTAAAAATCATTTGTTCACTATGATCTTTAGGTTTTCTTCCTTGCCTCAACATCTCCTTTGCAACATCTCTAGTGGTTGATGCACCTTCAAGTTGACTAGAGTTAATCGCTTCTTCTATAAGGGAGCTTACTAGATAAGTATCTCTAGTGTGTGGGTTAGTAATAGGCTTATTCATTGTGATACTACCAGCCGCATTTTGATCCAACCAATGCAAATCCTTTTGTAATGTATCTGGCATGCAAAAACTAAAAGGCTTTCCCTCTTTATCAAAAAGAGGAAGTTCCTTTAATATTTTTTGCCTTGCAGACTTAGTAACATACCAGTACTCCTCGCTTGAAAGGTCATCTGGAGGCTGAAGGTGTTTTAGTTTTCCCCAATGAAGATACCGCCCCTTGCTATCCAATAAACCCTCATTAAAGCTTAAAATATTAACAAGTTTTTGCTTATCTCCCTCTTCGAATAGTTTTTCTAAAATGTCTGAGGTAGACGGGGGCGATTCTGGAATTTTCATAATTTCACTATATACTAACTTTTAAGAAATTAGTATATACTATAAGCATCGCCTTTACTAATTTTTAAGAAATTAGTATTTAATAAAATTAATGCGCTGAAATAGTAGAATTCAGATTAAAAGTTTATTGAAACTCTAACGCTGTCAGCCCTGGATGGGATGATAGTCTCCAGAAGGCGCAGGGAAATTTGCCAATCCGAAGTGCGCGTTAGCGCGCGAGGGAGGCTAAAATTTTATCCCGAATAGCCGTAGAGCCATTTGAGGTAGCTCTGACGTAGCGGCTTTTGTGCGTAGTCTGTAGCGGACGCAGGGCGGCTGGAGCATTAATAATTCGCCGTGTGGCGAATTGATTTTTGTGACATGGAGTCCCAAAATCTTTCATGAGGCGCGCGGTGGCGCGCCGACTATATAATTAACAAGCATATTAGCCCTGATAAGTTGATGTTAACCAGTAAATCAGTTAAATATGCCTGAATATTTTCACAGCCTAATTTGCCAGTGTGCGAGTAAAAAACTCGGTCGCGGTATAATACATTTTAAGTGCCAATTGAGGATCATATCTTTCACCGCCGTCACGCATAAAAGCATGCTGTGCATTTACTTCTAGCCAGTTGTAATTGATATTATGTTGCACCAGATTCTGGTAGATTTTTTCGCGGCCTGCCTGGGGCACATGAGGGTCTTGTTTGCCAAACACCATAAATACTTCACCGTTAATATCTCTGGTGCGAGTAAAGCTGTCATTATTTAATGCGGCGGGCAGGGTGTCTGAATGAATGTCTGTCGGGTATAAACAAAATGCAGATTTAATACTCGGGTTTATGGCGGCACGATAGGCTAAATGCCCGCCTATACAGACTCCCATAGCGCCGACTGCACCGGTACAATAATCTTTTGTTTGTGCAAAATCAATCATCGCCTGAGTGTCACTGTCATGGCTTTCTATAGGTTTGTCAGCTTTATCCTGATTACCTTTATCTTTACCCACATCATCGTAACCTAATACGGTGCCGATAGGGTTTAACTCGTGAAACACTTCCGGCACTAATACGACAAAACCAAACCCGGCTAGAATAGCTGCACTTCTGGCTATAGGCGTGGTTTGCTGGAAAATTTCCGAATAGAAAATGATAGTTGGGTATTTTCCTGGTGCAACGGGGCGATATTCATAAGTCCGCATTGCTCCGCTAGGTGTTTCAATATCATGTTGTTGGTTTTGAATAATCATTAATTAAGGGCTCTGTTGTGTGATGGGAAATAATAGCGACAAATAATGCTGAATTTTAGCATGTTGAATTTAGTTTAGGCAGCGCGCAATAAATAACCTACCCCTTATTGCGCAGGATTATTGTTTGTCTTCAAGGCGTAGAAATAGGCACGTAGCAGGCTACGTAACTATCGCTACAAGGTAGAAGAAGGACAAAAAGACTGACAAGTGGGTGGGGTATTTGTTGTGAGTTGCCTAAGCTCTGCACAAATCTTATTTGTCTGTTTGAGTGAAAATATCAATATATTCACCGTATCCTGTAGACTGAAGTTCCTCTACTGGAATAAAACGTAGTGCTGCTGAATTAATGCAATAACGAAGTCCTGTTGGTTGTGGTCCGTCATTGAATACATGTCCGAGATGCGAATCCGCATATTTACTACGAATTTCGGTTCTTGGGTATAGCAAATAATAATCAGTTTTTTCTACGATATGTTCAGTTACTAACGGTTGAGTAAAACTGGGCCAGCCTGTTCCTGATTTAAATTTATCTGTGGATGAAAATAGTGGCTCACCGCTGACAATATCGACATAAATACCGGGCCTTTTTTCATCCCAGAAGCTATTTTCAAAAGCCGGTTCAGTCGCTTCATGCTGGGTGACTTGATATTGTAACGGGCTGAGTTTTTTGCGTAATTCTGCATCGGAAACTTTACTGTATTTCTGTCTTGCACCTGGGGTTAATTTTAAATCATCCCCCCATGTTTTAGATAAATACTGGTCTCTGCCTGAGTTGTAACGATAATATTTATAGCGCAGGGGGTTATTCAGATAATAGTCCTGGTGATAATCTTCAGCAGCATAAAAGCTCGTAAACGGGATAATTTCAGTTGTTATAGGTTTATCAAAGCGTCCTGAATCCTGAAGGTTTTGTTTGGATAGTTCTGCCAGTTGCTGTTGCTCCTGATCATGATAAAAAATCACTGGGCGATAATGTCTGCCACGATCAACAAACTGACCCTGGCTATCAGTGGGGTCAATTTGTCGCCAGAATGCTTGTAGTAAATCGTTATAGCTGATGACTTTGGGGTCATAATAGACTTGTACGGCTTCTACATGCCTCGTAGTTCCTGCAGAGACTTGTTGGTAACTAGGATTAACTATTTTACCGCCACTAAAGCCTGAAATAACCTGCCTTACGCCTGGGACTTTTTCAAAATCTGATTCTACACACCAGAAACAACCGCCTGCAAACGTGGCAATAGATAACTCTGATGTAGTTAATGATTGAGCGGATTGTTTAGATTCTGCACAAGCAGAAATCAATAACAAACTGCACAGAGTGATGAATGTTGGAAGTTTGATTTGCATATATAGCTCCTTGTTGTATTAAGCAATAGAGAGTGTATCAGTGCAATGATAAAAAAATATATTTTTGTTTAATTTCTCTTTACTATGACACAGTATCAAGCAAAATAATGAGTCAGCTTTATTTTATCGATTAATCTTTAATGTTTTATGCTTCAATTCCTCACTTTCTCGCTGCCAACTGACTTTGATATTAAAGCTTTGTTGATTAGCTTCTTGTGCGGCGCTTATTTTTAATTTCATGAGTCCTTCAGGTTGAAACTCGATTTCATCCTCTTCATCACTGAACTTAAGTTTACCTGTGCCAATATTCTCACTGATAGCTTTGAGAATTTTTTCTATGCTTTTGGCATCCTGTAAGGACTCATGCTTAAAGCTTTGTTTATCTTGTTTCATAACTGTTTAAACGGGAGATTGAAAAAGTTTGATATAGGGATAATCTGTACTAATCCCTAATACTCTGCCTTGTGGCTGAAAAATGGTGACTGCTGCACCATGGCCTGACCGGGTGCCTATTTTTTCTTTCTTACGAGTATGCCGGTCGACTGAAGCATCACATTCAAAATTGACCATACCTTTGCGGAGCATAATACGCTGACCATAACGCAGGTTTTTATGGCCGTGAACGATGGCGTAAATGCCTTTTTTACGTAGCATTTTATTGCCTTGCCTGGTCATCGGCATATCGACATCCCTGTATTTGGTACGGATGGTATTTGCCAGGGGGCCATAGTAAAAGTCGAAAATTTCGTCATGCAAATGCTTTTTGAATTGCTGGTTTAAATAATTAACCCCTTTTTTATGGATCATCTGGGCGATACTGTCATCAATACCCGCATGTACGTATAAAAACGAGCCTTTATGTAAAACCAGGCGCATTTTTTTAAAGTACCAGTAAAATTCTCCATCCTTATCTAAAAATAGTTCCTGCCATTTGATGGCTGCTGCGTAGGCTATGCGTAAATCCATCCCGGCTTTATGTAAGTCTTCTTCAAATTCATTTATTTTTTCACGCAAGCGTTTGATTTCTTTATTGATGACTTTCTCAGACAGTAGGTTTTTTGCAGCCTCAGGAAATATTTTAAACCAGCTTTCAGAAGGGTATAGACGTCTACGGCATTCCTGTTCATCAGGAATATGCTTTAGTGCATGTCTGCCTTGTAGATATTCCTGTTGTATTTCTTTTAGAAAGGGAATGGCTTTGGCGCCCATACGAATAAAAAAATGTTCGCTTTGCGCATCTTTGTTTAGATTGACCGAATGAATGCCTAGTTTAACGCGTATATCATGATTACCCGCCAGTATATGTACTTTGGCTCCACTGTCTATCAACAGACGCAGACAGCGTAGTAGTCTTAAATTACTTGGGCCTTTATCAAAACAATCTCCACCAATAACAAAACGTGCCTTACGCCCGGTATGTGTTAATTTAAATTGCTGATCAAACGGCCCGGTTTTTTTGATCCCACCAGATGCCACTAAAGAGGCAATAAAGGCATCGGCATCAGCATGTAGATCAGAAAAGAATAATACCGGGGTCTTTGGCCATACCCAGGGGTGTTCCAGTAATGTCTGCTGTAACTGCTCTGCTAAACCAGCCGGACTACTCCGGTCTTTTGCAGAAGAATGTATTTTTCCTAGCTGCCAGTCCTGGGTTTTTCTGGGTAAGTCTGTGGCAATCCATTTTTGGCCTTTATATGACGGTAATTTTAGCGTATTAAACATCATGATTAATCGGTAAATTGGCTGTGTGCGCTGCGGATTTTCCATGCTCCGTCGATATGTTGCCAGTTACCATTACTATCGTATTCAATAAATATCGGTTGGCAGTGAAACATACTGAGTAATGCGATTTGTTCATATCTTATAATACCTAAGTGATAGGCGGCATGACGAAATGCTGCGCCATGACCGACAAATATTTTTAATTGATCGCTTTGGCTATGTTGTTTCAGGGGCTGCATTTCCGCACTTAACAGTTTAGCTACGCGATTACCTGCATCAAGCAAGGATTCTGCGCCTTGAAATGGCAAACAATAATGGCTGTTGGACTTCCAGTCTTTGGCTAAATCATCGAACCGTGGGTCCAGCCTAATCAGTTCGCGTATTTGGGCTACCGATAAGTTTGCAACACTCCCTACACAGCGCTCAGCCAGATCGTTATATTCATGTATCTGGATGCCGGGATTGTTTAGTGCTGTAGTCAATTGTTTTGCAGTTTGCCAGGCTCGGAGCATTTTAGATGAAGCAATGATCGGGTTAATCTGGCAACCCTGCTTAGTGCAAAACTTATTGATCAGCACCGCTAGGTCAGTTGCCTGTATCAGCCCCTTTGCAGTCAAGGCAAAGGGCTGATGGGCACTGGGTGTAGCAGCTAATTGTTGATAATCAGCATGCCTGATAAGTGCAGCAATGACGCTGGCCATTAATCTGTCTTATTAGCAAGACTGGTGGCTAAACTTGCAAACATCGCTTGCAATGCATTGTGTTTGATTAACATAGTTGCTTTCCGCAGTGGTAGCCATTGTCTACGACGATGACTTTCTTGCCAGTTCTCATCGTTTAGGATGTTAGTGACCAACATCGGATATACCTGAACTGTACAGGTGCTACCCCATTTTTTATGCAGGTAATAATTTAGCATTTGTTCACTGATAATACCCTCTATACCCGCTTCTTCACGCGCTTCAATAGCAGCTGATTTAGACGCTGACTTACCCGGTTCAATAATTCCTTTGGGAATCCCCCAATGCTTATCACCACTTGAGGAAATTAATAAAATCTGTAATTCATTATCTTGTATGCGATAAGGGATTGCAGCTGACTGGGTATAGTAATAGGCGGGTCGTTCGCGTTGTTCTATGCCTAGCAGACCATTAAAAGGGAAACTCTCTGGAAGTTCTGCTGGACGAGTAATGCTCAATAGCTTGCCGCAACCACGGTGTAATACACTCCAGTCATTAGGCATGCTAAAGATAGCTAATGTAGCCGTAGGGAGTAATTTACCATCCTCGGGTATTGGCAGCTTGTCTTTACTCAGAAACGCTAACAAAGACTCTAGTTCAGGGTTATGCCCAATTATCAAGACCCGTTGCGCATCGGACGGACAACTTGCTAGAGCATTTTTTAAATGCTCTAGATTGGCGGCATACAAGCGTGAGTCATAATGAACCTGTTGTGCGGTTAAGCCCATTGCTTTAGCTAATTTTTCTGCGGTATTCCTAGCTCTTTGTGCTGGTGAACTAAGGATGTGGTCTGGAATCAGCTTCTGTTGGTATAGCCAGGATCCCATACGCTGGGCAGCTCGTTTGCCACGTTTTTTGAGTGGTCGATCAAAATCGTTGACTTCGACACTCCTGTCAGATTTAGCATGGCGTAATATCAATAATTGTCTGCTCATTAACATACCTCACTCATGATGTGCTTTTTAAAAAAGGATTGCAATGCTGCAAAATCTATTTTACCTCTGACTTCAAAAGTATTAACCGGGTCTAAAATTGATAAATAAGTTAGTTCATCAAATTCAGTGAGTCCGTTTAAGAATATACCTTGTACATCCTGATAAAAAGGTCCTGGAGATTTCATAATGGCAGCTAATAAATCGCGGCGCTGATGCAGATTTACTTTATTGACCTGAAAAGCCTGTTTACATTCATGCTGCCAGTTTAAGATGATAAATGCTTGTAGTGGTCTGTTATCTGAAATACGCCCCTGACCATAAATGGTTTCGATATCAACATCATATTTGTCTTCAATATCCCAGAGTTCTTGTTTTGGTAAATCGAGTAGTTGCACTCTTGCCTGTTCCGGAATTAATGGGTGCAGGTGAGGATTATTAACAATGGTTCCAGGATTAATGCGTGGCAGCTTGGCAATGCCCATTGCATTAATAGCATTATTTGTATTACGGATAAACAGGCGGTCGTTGCTGATAAAGTCAATTTGTTCATCATCCATCAAACGTAGCATAAAGGTAGATTTACCGCGACCTGAAAATCCTGCTATGGCATAAGCCTGATTTTTATAGGCAACAGCCGCGGCATGACAAATCAGCCAGCCGCGTTGCTGTAGCCAGTTCATATATTGACTGTTAATAAAATTAATGACTTGATTAGGATTTTTTATACAAGGTCCTATGGCAATTCTGCTTGTTTCACTCTGTAAAAACACCATACCAGTGCGCACTTTTTGAATAAGTCTGCCACCTTCCAGCTGATAATAGGCATCTTTGCGACCACTTTTGCCAGCTTCCCGGGGCCAGTCCTTGAAGGAGTAGGCTAGTTCTAGAGCCGTAGATTCTATCGCAATAACGGCTATATCAGCTTTGCTCTGTTGAATAACAAGGTGTCTGAAATATCGCTGTAGTTCATCTAATAAGGGTGCCGAGTTACTTTGCACACTGATAATGCAATCACTACATTGCACAAACAGGCTCTGCTCAAGTAAGGTGATTCCCTGTTTAAGTTCAACGCTTAAATCTTGCACTTCTGTCTTTGGCATCATTGTTTGTTTGGGTTATTTCATCTGGCTTGTTACATACACTGTCGGCGGGCTAAAGCCACGCCCTACGGGGTGTTTTTTTCAAGTTTATCTAAAACAAAATCCACATATAGTTCGGCAACATTCAGATTCAAACCTTCTTTGCCACCCCGAAAACCGCCAAAGGCGGAGACCTCAAAAACAATGGCACCATTATCCGTCTCAGCTACATCAACTGTGGTATAGGACATATCAAATAAATCCTGTGCTTTACTTGCCATTGCAATGATGTCAGACGAAGGGTCTGCAGGCGCGTATTCGCCACCGCTATTAATCGTTGTATTCCAGGTATCATTTTTACTCACTCTAGCATAGGCGCCTAAATAACGGCCGCCTAGAAACATCAATCCCATATCGCGTCCACCTAAGGCGGCTTTCTGTTGAATATACATCATTGGGTTTGCTGCTTTAAATGCTTCGATGTTTTTGCGTACTTTAGCTTTGCCGTCACTTTTGCTAATGACACACATGCCGCGTGCTTTTGTCGAATACAAGGGCTTGAAAATTGCCGAACCAAATAAGTTTACTGTTTTAATCGCTTCATCAATTTCTTCGGTGATCACGGTTGCAGGCATTGGAATATCAGCATTACGTAAGGTAACAGTACAACTGAGCCTGTCTATTAAACGTAAGATATTTTTGGGTTGGCTAAAAACCTTTACCCCTGCGTTTTCAGCAACGCGTAATAACTCTAGTCGGTCTAAACTATTAGGTGAATAGTAACGACCTATTTTTTTAATAATAATAGCATCCAGCTGACATAAGTTGTGTCCTTGATAATTGAGTTCACAGCTATCAAGATTCAATACAGCTTTATCCATATCAACAATCAAACGGAAGCCGGTTTTATTTTCAATAGCATCAGCTAAAGTTTCAGTTGACCACTTTCCGGGCAGGCCAATCACAGCAATTTTTAAATTAAGCAATAAAAATCTCCTTTATGGGCACTCGATAATCTTTGCTCTGTTTTATATTGACAGCGAGTACCTGTTCTAATAATAAGCGGGAACGGTAAAACATGGCTTTGGCCAAAGTTTTATCCAGTGTAAAGCGAGTTGAAGTCGCTAGTGAACGCGCTAGTCCAAGTGCCAGGCGAAGTTCAAAAGTAGGATCTTGATGTTGAAGGGCAAATTCTGCGGCAAAATGATACATGGCCATATTAACTTGTAGTACCCTTTGTCTAAGCGGATGATCCAGTGCTTGTAAGCGGTAATTAGATACCATAAACACAGATATATCCTGAACATAATCCATAAAGCAGGAACGATGCAGGTCGATAAAATTGATTTTATTTTGCCTGGGGGAATAAATAATATTATCGGTATTGAAATCACCATGTATATAGACGGAAAAAGGTGCAGTCAGGGATTGCTCAAGTTTATATGCCTGTTTTAATAGTTTTGTGAAAGCAGGTATGTAAATTCCAGCAATATGGCTATTTTGTTGTTCAAATACTGGATGTATGGTGTAGACATCAGGCAGACGCTCTAATAGTTGCTGCATATATTGCGCATTAACGGGATTTTTGCGCAAGGTTTTATGCCAGATGTCATCTAAGGTTTCGGTAAGATGCTGTAAGGATTTATTTTGTAATTTATCGGAACCTTGTAACAAGATATTTTCAAAAGTTGAGCCTTCTAAATGTTCAATCAGCAATGCAGCTGACTTGCCCTGCTTCTGATAAGACAATATTCTAGGAGCAATACCTGGATATATTTCATGCCAGTGCTCAACGCTTTGTAGTTCTTCTTTAAGTTTTTGTTTTTTTCCATCTTTGAAGATGGCGATGATAGCGTCTTTGTTAGCTTCACTGACTCCTGAAATTACATTGCCTGAACGCGTTTCAGCAATGGTATCCAAGACAAAATTTTTACTAGCGTTTTTCTTTTGTAAATGATCAACGCAACGAGTTAATGAATTATAACGATCCACACTGATTACCTGTCCAAGGTTTCTGGACAAAGTCGCATCACAAATTTTCAGTAAGGCATCGCCCATGGTTTTGATACTTTTTACCACAAAAATGGCAGCAATCAAGTCAACGGTATTTTTTCTGGATTTTAATTCTTTGCTGTATTTATCGATCAGTTGTTGGCAGTTTTTGCTTAACTTCTGTTGTACTTCAGCTATTTTGAGCGCCTGTTGAGAGTCGCTATGTTGATTAGCGCGCTCAATCAGGCTGATGCCCATGGCTACACGATCCAGTAATTGTTCATATTCATCACCAAAAAGGTAGTTTTTGTTGCTTAAATCCGCTATATGATGCGTGCAATCAAGGCATAATTCGGCAATACGCTCCAAATTATTAGCGATATTATCTATAGCGCGGAAAGCAATAATGTCACTTTCATTGTTTCCTGCGTTTTGTATTTGCAAGTAGCCATCGTTATGAATGCGAATTTTCAGGTTATGAATATAGCCACTACGGTCAAAGCTTCCAATAGAAAAGTTTCTGCCCTCTCTGGCAATGTAGTTTTGTAGATTAGAAATTTGTGTGCCTACTTCCACAATCAGAAATCTGAGATTATTACGTTGGTTTTTGGGTAATTGCGTGCTCAATTGATTTTTCCTAGATATATAGGATTATCTCGTTGAATAAGCTTAGCTAGGATTTCTTTTAGAATTGCAGGAAGCAAAGGAATTTGAGGCAGCTCAGTTATCGCGACCCATTCGATGGCTATCTGATGCTTATCGGGTTTGGGGCCGTTTTTCGGAGTATAAGAATCAGCAATCTGACACTGAAACAGAATCTCAAGCTGATGCTGTAAATGCGGGTCTGGTGGAGATTTTTGTTTAAAAAAATCAGCTAAGTGTAAAATTTCTCCGGCTATGATTGTTGTACCTAGCTCTTCCTGACATTCTCTGTGCAAGGCTTCCAGCAAAGTTTCACCTGGATTTTGTGCTCCGCCAGGTAAGGTGTAGCGCACCCCTTTTAATACATCTTGTTTTTTTTGCAATAGAATGTATCCTTCACGAATAATAACGGCACGAACTGTATTGCGAATGGTGGGGGCTAAAGTCTGCATTAGTAGGTCTTTTGTTGCTAGGAATGCGAATCATACCTGAATAAAAGCAAAGAAGGGGGAGGCTTGAAGTTAATAAACTGAGCTCCCCCGGAGAGAGCTTGGTTTTAAATGAGAATAGGGACTTATTTTCTGTGTTTACGCTCAAATTCAGCCATCAATGCAGTCGGCTGTTGTTTTTTGTTATTTTTATTAAGCACATAAATGACCGTTTCGCCATTAGGACCCGCCCCTATCTGAGTAAAACGGAAAGTAGCCTCTCCAACTGCTAAAAAATCTTTTAAATCTGGCCATTCGCTAAAAACATAGATTCGTCCGTCTTTAATCACTTCACCATAGAAACCTTCAGTAATTCCTTCTGCTGTACCTTCATATAAATCAACTGAGCCAAAACCTGAACTCATTTTTTTATCTTTACTCT
>CAYWLM010000086.1:0-11694 GCA_964459125.1 uncultured Methylomonas sp.
TCAAGGGGTTATTGTAACGCCTTTCATTTTGTACAGCTTTATTAGACCACTACAAGATGCTTTATTATTTAGAAAAGTACTAATTGAACGGTTCAAAGTTGAAGAAAATGATATCCATATGTTCATTAATGAAGACGCATTGAAGAGTGATTTAGAGAATGGATTAGGTTACTTATTTCACTCCTTATCAGAGAAAGATCGTTTGGTTTTTTATTATGTTGGGCATGGATTTCACAATGGTACGACAAACTACCTTTCAACATACGATACCCACATTAATAATATATCGGATACAGCCGTTTCTCTGCGTAAGATTTTACTTGATCCGTTATTAAATTCGAAATGTAAATCCGGTTTAGTATTCATCGATGCATGTGCGCAAAGTTTTAAAAATGAAACCGAAAGGGCATTGATTACAGATTTAAATAATGAAGACTTCCTGCTGTTCAAAAGTGAGCATCCGCATTTTGCTACTTTTCTATCTTGTCAGCCAGGTCAAAGCTCTTATTCTTGCCATGAGTTAGAGCATGGAATATGGACTTATTATTTAGATAAAGCGCTTAGTGGTGAAGAAACAGAAGCACTTAAGTCTGACAAATACATTACTGATAGAACATTAAGTGATTATTTGGCAAAAAATGTATCTGTCTACGCAAAAAATAAGCATGATTTTGAACAAAACCCAAAGGCAATTCTAGACTCAAATTGTGAGAATGTAATAGTTGAAATCTAAATAGGCTAGTTAATTTAAAGATTAAAATAAATTTTGGGGCAGACCTCAATACTGCTACTTTAAGCATAATACATTGAAATAATTACTAAAAATTCTTTAATATTGAAGGTAAAATAAACAAATTATGCGACTATGCGCTTACCTTAAATTTTCAGTGGAGATGACGAATGTCTAGCTTCAAAAAATCAATAAAAAACCAAATTGACCACTTAAAAAAACATTTTTTCAATTGCCAGGGTTACCGTTTAATGATTTTTTAGCCGATGATGATATTGCTGAAATTATCAATCACACGCCACATAAACGTGAATCTATTTTCACACCTTTAGTCACACTTAAAGCCTTTATATTTCAAACGTTAAGTGCAGATGGATCTTGCAAAGACGCGGTTGCAAGTGTACTCGCAGATAGGCTCAACGAAGGAAAGTCTGCGAATAGGGTCGAATGTTGGGGTCGAATGTTGGGGTCGGGTCTTGCTTTTTGCACGTATCAAGCAAAAAGAGTGAAACTTGATAATTGACTAGTTTTTATAACTTGGCAATCAACTTGCCTTTATTCTTCTAATGTAAACTTCATCTTGCTGGAAATAGTTTATCGTCCTTCGTAGTCCTGACGCTGAACACAGCAAGTTATTTTAAGGTTTTTCCTGTTACTTTTGACAGGCTGCTGTGGGTCGATGGCGGTCTTTGGTGTGCGATTTTGATTGTGACTAAATTTTAAAAATGTAAGGTCGGGTCTGAGTCAGTACATATTAAGCCACTGCCACCCAAAATAGCCCGTGACGTTGTTAAGAAATACATTACTGCTAAAGGCATGCTGATTGAATCGCCGGATCAGTATATTTCGCATGTGGTAAAGCAGTCTGGCGGGGTTCCCCAGGCCATTTACGACATGCTGGATGAATCCAGCAAAGAACGCCTGATTGATAAGCGCAAGGTGCGTGAAATGCGCCATGATGCAGGTGTGCAGTATTTGGATTTTACGCCTATGATCATGGTCTTGGGGGCATTGATTGTCTCTATGCGTTATATCGGTATCGACATCGGCTCGGCGTGTCCCACGATCGGCAGGTACTGGGTGGGGGAGCAGGCAGCATCAATCGAGGTGTATGCCATCGCCCCCACCGGGAGGACCCCGAGACAATGCTGTTGACTTAAGGATTTATTATTCATAGGTTATTGATATATATAGTACAATAACTCATATTTTCAATAACCATATATTGGTAATTTCTAATGAGTAAACCCCCATCTGAGCTGGGGGTTTACTCATTAGAAATTATAGGTGACCCGCAAGAGATAATTCCAGTGCCTTTGGAATTACGCCATCGATGTACTGAAGTGATTTTTATTGCGATTGAACAGGAAGCGTCAGAACCCGTACCAACGACCTCTAAACCGACACTGGCTTCATTAGCCGGTGTTGGGAAGGTGATCTTTTAGAGCGTGCGCCGCAAATTTAGTGATACTGGGATTGACAAGTCTATTTAAGCAGCATATGCTTTGGCATATGCTATTATTTTAGGGGTGAACAAAATGCACAGTGAACGACACGTTAGTTTATTTAGAAATGGCCGTAATCAGGCCATACGGATTCCCAAAGAATTTGAATTAGAGGGCACAGAAGCCATTATTCATAAAGAGGGGGATAAGTTAATTATTGAGCCCGTCAGGAAAAAAAGCTTAACTGCCATGTTAGCGACTTTATCCCCTGTTGATGAAGATTTTCCTGAGTTTATTGATTTACCCATAGAACCTGAAGATATTTTCTGATGGCTGAGTATCGTTATTTGCTGGATACCAATATTCTTTCTGAGTTAATTAAGAACCCGGCGGGCAGGGTTGCAGAAAAAATCAACGTATTGGGTGTGGAAAATGATTGTTGTACCAGTATTATCGTGGCGTGTGAGTTACGCTATGGTGCAGCTAAAAAACAATCCGCTAAATTATCATTCAATGTTGAGCAGGTTTTAAACAGTTTACCCATCTTGGCATTAGAAGCGTCGGTTGATGAGGTTTATGCCGCTATTCGGGTTGATCTTGAAAAACGGGGTTTAATCATTGGCCAGCATGATTTATTGATTGCGGCTCATGCTCAATCTTTAGGTCTAACCGTTATCACGGCAAATGAGCGTGAATTTAGGCGGGTTAAAAATTTAACAGTGGAAAACTGGCTCCATGTCTGAGTACACGGAAGTAGCACGGTAGGTCCGATTAGCGTAGCGTAATCAGACGCATGTTATCCATCGCTGCCCACCGAAATATTTATATAGTCTCTAAAAATACTCTGTAAGAAATCGGGTTTATCTTCGAAGCGCGTCTAGTTTAGTCGCGCGGCACCAGATCCTGAACTGAGAATTGCTATAGTTGGTAATATGCCGAGACCTCTCAGACTTGAATTTCCTAGCGCTCAATATCAGCTTACCTCAAGAGATGATATACGTGAAGATATATATCCAGATGAAATAGCGCAAATCATTTGTCTGTTATGTCCTTCTATATGCTCTCCAGTTATGCATTGTCATAAAAACTTCAAAAAAGCTTCATCATTTTGTCACACAAGATAACTATGCTTTGCGTCTAATAAGTTAATTGAAGCGATTGCATTAAATAACGTGTAATTTTTTATAAGAGGTAAGAAAAATGAAACTGATCTATTCTGTGCACAAGTATGATATTTTTATGTTCACCCGACTAATCAACTCAGGTTTCTATCAACATCTGGTTATTGCAGCCCGTTATATTTCCCGAACGGGAGATGGTTATTTATATTTGCTATTAATGGCGGTGTTGTATGTTAGAGAAGGCTGGCAAAGCCCTTTTTTACAAACGCTGCTACTCGCATTTATTGTTGAAAGACCTTTATATTATTTACTTAAAAATGGTTTTAAGCGTAACCGTCCACAAGCCGCTATAAAAGACTTCCATAGTCTGGTTATACCTGCTGATCAATTTAGCTTTCCTTCAGGGCATACCTCAGCTGCTTTTATGGTAGCCAGCATATCTGGTTTCTTTATCCCTGTTTTATTATTTCCTTTATTAGTCTGGGCCGCACTGGTCGGGTTTTCCCGTGTTGTGCTTGGCGTGCATTTTCCAACTGATACTCTGGTTGGAATGATTCTTGGTGTTAGTGTCGCTATTTACAGTTTAAGTCAATTAATGATATGAAAATATTTTATGGGGTTCAGGGTACGGGAAATGGACATATTACTCGCGCACGAGTGATGGCCAAGGAATTATCTGCTGCCGGGTTTGATGTTACCTATCAGTTTACTGGCCGGCCCAGTGATCAATTTTTTGATATGCAGGTTTTTAATGGTTATCAGCATAAAGAGGGCCTGACATTCAATACTGATAAAGGGCAGGTGAATTACATTAAGTCTGTCCTGGAAGCGAAGCCTATTACTTTTATTAAAGATGTTAAAGATCTGGATTTATCCGGCTATGATCTGGTCATTAGCGATTTTGAACCAGTCACTGCCTGGGCAGCAAGGCTGCAGAAAGTAAAAGTACTGGGTATTGGTCATCAATATGCTTTTGAGCATGATATTCCACGCACAGGTTCTGATCCAATTGCAGAGCTGGTCATGAAGAATTTTGCGCCTGCCCATACTGGAATAGGGTTACACTGGCACCATTTTGGTCAGCCTATTTTGCCGCCGATAATTGAAACTCCCGATTTTCCAGAGAAAATTCAAAAAAACAAAATAGTCGTCTATTTGCCATTTGAAAATCAGCAAGAAGTCGTCAAGCATTTATGTCCTTTTGAAAATTTTCAATTTCATCTTTATTCTCCGACGCCTGTGATTAGTAAATATGAACATATCATTAGTCACCCCCTATCAAGAGAGGGGTTTAAAAAGGATGTATATGATTGTGCAGGGATTATGAGTAATGCCGGCTTTGAGCTTGCCAGTGAGGCCTTACAATTAGGTAAGAAAATTCTAGCCAAACCGTTACATTCACAGATGGAGCAGATATCTAATGCTGCAGCTTTAAAACAACTAGGCTATGGACACATTATGCATGATATGCAGCCTGATATTATTGAAGAGTGGTTACATCATAATCATGCTGTGCATATTACCTATCCGAATATAGCACGTGTTATTGTTGACTGGATGAAAGATGATATGCCTAAAATGAATGCAGAATTTACTGAACAAATCTGGGATGGTGTGGATGTCCTGCAGATTGAAGTTTAATACACTTCCTGATTACTCACGACGCTCAGCTATACTCCATCATCCTGCGTGCTCTTAGCAGTAATCTCAGCGGTATACGCAGATCCCCGCTAAGAGCATGCGGGGATGACGTATGTTTTATTAGGGGCTGATGTGTCTTTTAGGGCCTGGGATATATTTTGTTGGTGGCTTGTTATGAAATATCACCAACGCAACACACTCAGCACACCCTCATTCCTGCAAGCTTTTAGCAAGAATCCTGTAGGTTTAGTAAAGATTCCCGATAAAATGACTTCAGGAATGACGAGTTTTTAACATATTGATACTTAAAGTTTTGCTATATTGGCTGAGAGTCATACGTAATCAGCATACACTTTATATAGATGAGATTATTTTTCTGCTTTGTGTGGCTGTATTAGCGGAATTTATCTAGTACATGATACTGGCAGTTTATTTGCTGTTGATTGATATGTCACAGCAGGCTATAAATAGATAGCCAGGAGTGTCAGCCTGGACTACTCTGCATTAAGCTAGCCCGGTTTAAGATTAGCATTGCATAATCATCTGATAGGCATTTGCTTAGAAAAAAATACTAGTGAAACACCTTGCAGTTTTTTGTTGTTTAAAAGAAATGCATTTCAAAATACGCTTTAATCTCTCTGAAATTTCTCTGCAGCATTAAAAGAGGAATACCTTGAATCCATATCTGCATGACGATGTATTTGCAGGCTTTTATATTGATGAAAGCGCTACCTGAACAGACGTGAATATCAATAATACTGTTATCAGCATTTTTTTAATTTACAAAGTACTCAAAAGGCAATATAGTTCGGGGTTTTGTAACTGAACTCGTCTATTGAAAAGATGATTGCGCAGGATAATTTCTATGAAAGAAAGTAAATCATCTTCTAAAGTTAAAAATCAACCCTCTCCTTTATGGAATGCTGAAAAAAGTGCTCAGCTATATGGTATTCAGGAATGGGGTGTCAATTATTTTAATATTTCCGAACAGGGGGAGGTCATTACTATTGTTGAGAGTAATGGTAAACATGTTTCGGTTCCATTAATTAAAATAGTTGAAGGGATGAAAGAGCGCGGGTTGGATATGCCAACTGTGCTACGCATTGAAAATCTATTAGACCAACGTATCAAAGCGTTAAATGATGCTTTTGCATCAGCCATCAAAAATGCTGGCTATAAAAATCACTATCGTGGCGTTTTCCCCATTAAAGTTAATCAACAATGTCATGTTATTAAAGAGATTGCCAGATATGGCAGTCATTATAATCATGGCCTCGAAGCTGGCAGTAAAGCAGAGCTCATTATTGCGCTTTCACAACTGCAAAACCATGACAGTTTAATTATCTGTAATGGTTATAAAGATGCCGCTTTTGTTGATCTAGGGCTGTATGCCAGGCAAATGGGCATACCCTGTTTCTTTGTGCTGGAAACCCCGGCTGAATTGCCTGTTATTCTGGCAAGAAGTAAGGCTTTGGAGATAGAACCTTTAATTGGGGTGCGCCTAAAATTAGCCTCGATGGTCGAAGGTCACTGGAATGAAGACAGTGGTGACCGTTCTATTTTTGGTCTGTCTACCAATGCCTTACTAAATGTGATCGAGCAACTAAAACAGGCTAATATGTTGCATTGTCTGCAGATGTTGCATAGTCATTTAGGTTCACAGATCCCCAATATACGTAATATTCGTAGTGGTGTGTTAGAGGCGTGTCAGTTTTATCGTGGTTTGATAGCAGAAGGCGCGCCTATGGGCTATCTTGATCTCGGAGGTGGGCTGGCTGTCGATTATGAAGGTACTCAATCTAATAGTACCCATAGCATGAATTATCAGCTCGATGAATATTGTATCAATATCGTTGAAACCATACAGGAGTGCTTTGACCCATTAGATATCTCTCATCCCGTCATCGTAACCGAGTCAGGACGTGCGTTGGTTGCTTATTCTTCAATGTTATTGTTTAACATTCTTGACGTGCGTGACCATAAACCAGGTGTGTTGCCCGAATCCTTACCTGAAGGAAGTCATGATTTATTGCATAATTTATTTAGCGTATTAAAGACTGTTACGCTCAATAATTTACAAGAATGTTATAACGACTCTTTATACTATCGTGATGAAGTACGTGAGTTATTTCATCGTGGTCAAGCTACTCTTAGAGAGCGGGCACTTGCAGAAAATATCAATCTGGCGATACTGGATCGCATTGCTGAATTATTACCTGAAGCGAAACGTATTTCGCATGAGCTAGAAGATTTGCCTGAATTACTGTCGGATATTTATTACGGAAATTTCAGTTTATTTCAGTCACTTCCTGATATATGGGCACTGGATCAGATTTTCCCGGTGATGCCTATTCATCGACTGAATGAGGAGCCTACACGGGATGCTTTGATAGCTGATATGACTTGTGATTGTGATGGAAAAATCGATCATTTTTCCAGTCCGGATGGTATTGTTAATACCTTAAAATTACATCCATTACGCGAAAACGAAGAGTATTATTTAGGTGTATTTCTGGTGGGGGCATATCAGGAAACCTTAGGTGATTTACATAATCTATTTGGCGATACCAATGTAGTGAGTGTGCATATCAATGAGGATGGCAGTTTTGATTTCGTGCGTGAATTTCATGGAGACAGTATTGCAGATGTTCTCAGTTATGTGGAATACGATCCTAAGGAAATGCAAGAGCAATTTCGACGAATTGCAGAAAAAGCCGTTAGAGAAGGCAAGATTTCCGTTGCGATGCGCCAAAAAATGCTCCTGGCTTTCCGCGAAAATTTGCAGGGCTCTACTTATTTCGAACGTTAAATAAAGGAAACACTATGTCAAAAGTAATGATTATTGGCGCTGGTGGCGTTGGTGGCGTTGTAACTCATAAATGCGCTCAGTTACCTGAAGTATTTACCGAGATTATTCTGGCCAGTCGTACTGAAGCAAAATGTAAAGCTATTGCCAAGCAGTTAGGAGGATCAATTCGTACTGCGCAGGTTGATGCAGATAATGTACCAGAGTTAGTTGCGTTGCTTAAAAAGGAACAACCTGAATTAGTCATCAATGTGGCTTTACCGTATCAGGATTTAACTATTATGGATGCCTGCCTGGAAGCAGGTGTTGATTATATGGATACGGCTAATTATGAACCCTTAGATACAGCCAAGTTTGAATACTCATGGCAATGGGCGTATCAGGATAAATTTGAAAAAGCCGGTTTAACTGCATTATTAGGTAGTGGTTTTGATCCTGGTGCCACCAATGTTTTTACCGCCTATTTAGCTAAACACTATTTCGATGAAATCCAGGAACTGGATATTATTGATGTAAATGGCGGCGATCATGGCTATCCTTTTGCCACTAACTTCAACCCCGAAATCAATATTCGTGAAGTTACTGCAGAATGCAGACATTGGGAGGAGGGTGCATTTGTCACCACCCCTGCAATGTCTAAAAAGGCATCGTTTACCTGCCCTGAGGGCGTTGGTACCTACAATATTTATCGTATGTATCATGAAGAACTGGAGTCTTTAAGCAAACATTACCCAACGCTCAAACGCGCACAATTCTGGATGAGCTTTTCCGATAACTATCTAAAGCATCTAGAAGTTTTAGGTAATGTTGGCATGACAGGTATAGAGCCGATCGATTTTAACGGCCAACAAATTGTGCCGATTCAGTTACTCGCCAAGTTATTGCCTGACCCTGCTTCATTAGGTCCAAGAACCAAAGGAAAAACCTGTATTGGCTGTGTAGTGCGCGGCATCAAAGATGGTAAAGAAAAAATTGTCTATCTGTATAATATTAAAGATCATCAGGATTGTTATAAAGAAGTGCAGTCGCAGGCAATTTCATATACCACAGGCGTACCTGCCATGATAGGTGCAAAAATGATACTGGAAGGCAAGTGGAAAAAACCAGGTGTCTGGAATATAGAACAGTTAGATCCTGATCCATTCCTTGAGGATATGAATAAATACGGCTTGCCGTGGCAAGTCATTGAACTGGACGAATTTAATCTAGACCAATAAATAAATGCAATTTACTGATTTTTCCAAACTGGATCTAGCCAGATTACCTTCGCCTTGCTTTGTGGTAGACGAAGTGGCAGTTGAGCGTAATCTGAAAATACTTAGACATGTTGCCGAGCAAAGTGGGGCCAAGGTTTTAGCCGCGCTTAAGGCTTTTTCCATGTGGAGCCTGGGGCCTTTGACAGGGCAATATTTAAACGGTACTTGTGCCAGTGGTTTGCATGAAGCGAAATTGGGACATGAGTGTTATGGCGGTGAAGTTCATGTTTTTTCTGCTGCGTATAGTGAAGCAGACTTGCGTGAATTATTAGAGTTTGCTCACCATATTGTGTTTAATTCCTGCAGTCAATGGCAAAGATTTCAGCCTCTGTGTAGAGCTGCTAAAGCCAAACGACCTGAACTAAATTTTGGCTTACGCATCAATCCAGAGCATTCAGAAGGCGCAGTCCCCATTTATGACCCTTGTGCGCCCGGATCTCGACTCGGAATTACGCTTGCACAACTGGATGAGTCTTTATTGGACGGCATTAGTGGCTTGCATTTTCACACCTTATGCGAACAAGGCTTTGAGCCCTTGCGACGTACTCTTGAAGCAGTGGAAGAAAAATTTGGTCATTTATTGGCGCAAATGCAATGGCTTAACTTTGGCGGCGGACATCATATTACTGCGCCTGACTATCAAGTGGATAACTTAATCGCACTGATACGGGATTTTTCTGTACGGCACCATGTACAAGTCTATCTGGAACCCGGTGAAGCGATTGCAATCGGTACGGGTATTTTGAGTTGCGAGATTCTGGATATTACCTGGAATCAGCTTAATCAGGCTATTCTGGATACGTCAGCCACTTGTCATTTGCCAGATATCCTGGAAATGCCTTATCGCCCTGATATCAGTGGTGCAGATGAGGTAAATAAACTAGCTTACAGTTATCGGCTCGGTGGATTAACGTGTCTGGCGGGGGACGTTATTGGCGATTATAGTTTTAACCAGCCTTTAGAGATTGGGCAACGACTCATTTTTGAAGATATGGCACATTACACCATGGTTAAAACGACGACCTTTAATGGCACCCGATTACCAGCTATTGCCTTGTGGAATTCTGCAACTGATGCTTTGCGTATTGTTAAACAATTTAGTTATGAAGACTTTAAATACAGGCTGTCTTAATGAATAAATCACTCAAGTATCCTATTTTTTTGGGCTCGGAAATTGAACAGCCAGCGCCAGAGCACGCCTTGTTTCATGTATTGCCCGTACCTTATGAAAAAACTGTCTCTTATGGCGGGGGCACATCCTTAGGTCCTGCTGCAATACTAGATGCATCCTGGCAACTGGAACAATGGGATGGCCGCAGTAAACCCTGCGCTGAAGGGATTTATACCTGTGCAAGCATAGATTGTAGCGTGTCGCCTGAGCAAGTTATCGAGAATATCGCTACGGCAACACAACAAATTATTAAACACAAGGCTTTACCTGTTGTTTTTGGCGGTGAACACACGGTCACTTATGGCGTTTTGAAAGGTCTAAAAGCGGCGGGTATAGAGGATTTTGGTATTGTTCAGGTGGATGCGCATGCTGATTTAAGAGAAGCCTACGAAGGTGACCCACTCAGTCATGCCTCGGTAATGAAACGTGCTGTAGATATGGGGATACCGCTGTATCAACTGGGTATACGTGCTTTCTGTGAAGAAGAAATCGCTATACGCAAAGAATTTAAGGTGCTGTATCAGGATGCTGACGAATTAGTAGCTAATAATATTCAATCGCTACTATTGCCTGAAGATTTCCCAGAAAAAGTGTTTTTTACCCTCGATATTGATGGTATGGATCCATCTGTCTTTCCTTCTACGGGAACTCCTGTTCCAGGAGGTTTAGGCTGGTATCAAACGCTGAATCTTTTTGAATCAGTAGCAAAGCAGCGCGAAATTATTGGCTTTGATATTATGGAATTCGCTCCTATTAAAGGCTTTCATGCCTATGATTTTGCAGCCGCCTTGTTAACTTATAAAATGATGGGCATAGTTCAACGTACTCGATTGAAATAATTTTCCTATCACCCATTAACCATAAAATATTTAAAAGCATGAATAATCAAACAGAAAACCTTATTAAGCAATATTACGCTGCCTTTAATGCAGGTGATATGGATACATTTTTAAGTCTGCTTACCGATGATGTCATTCATGACATCAATCAGGGAGGACGTGAAATCGGACAAGCAGCGTTCACGCAGTTTATGCAACGCATGAATACACACTATAAAGAACAGCTAGTCGATATGGTTATCATGACTAACCAGGATGGCACTCGGGCAGCCGCAGAATTTGTTGTTTTAGGTGAATATTTAAAAACAGACGAAGGTTTACCTGAAGCTAATGGGCAAACATACCGCCTACCTGCCGGTGCTTTTTTTGCTATTCGTGACAATAAAGTTGCACGAATCAGTAATTATTACAATCTAGAAGACTGGATTGCGCAAGTCGTTAAATAAAAAGGAGTTGCCATGTCTCAGGAGGTTAGCATTGTACGTTGCTCTGGCCAGGCTTTAGAGCAATATATTCCCGATCTTGCTCAATTACGCATAGAAGTTTTCAGAGATTTTCCTTATTTATATGATGGCGATCTTGCTTACGAAGAAAACTATCTGCAGACCTATATTCGCTGTCAACAAGCGGTTATCGTATTGGCACTGGATGGCAACAAAATCATTGGTGCATCAACCGGTATTCC
>CAYWLM010000087.1:0-11653 GCA_964459125.1 uncultured Methylomonas sp.
CGCTTTAAATAAACACTTAACTGACCGATCTGGTTATTTATTGTAAGATTACAGGAAGTAACTTAATGCTTGGTTTCGTAGCTTAATTAGCGCTAGCGCATGAGAAAATATTAATGACAACTTATGTAAATTCTGCTTTGTTTGTTTATACTCAAAAATCCGAAGCTCTCGTTGAGCAGTTGCACAGCAATTGTTTTGGCACCCAGCTGAGTGCGCTTTCTTTTGATAGCTTATTACTTAACCCAGAAGCATCTTTAGACGGCGTTAGGCATGTCATTATTGCAGGAGGTTTAATAGAGATTAAGGAGATTTTTAGACTGGCTTTAAAATATGATTTTAGCGTAGGCCTGATTCCCGAGAAAAGTGAAAAAAAATTACTCAAGTACTTCAATCTGCCTACTGAATCCGATAAGTGCATAGAGCTCGCATGTCGTGAAAATACTCAGGCGATTGATCTGGTGTTATGTAATGACAATATTTTACTTTTTAAAGCAACTCTGGGATGGCTACCTTTACTGGATACCAGTGCCGATATAAGCAAAGTCAGGTTTCTGCTGGAGTCATTTAAAAAAAGTTTTAGACTCAAACTTTTAAAATTCAGTTTTACAACCGCGAAAGGGCAAAAAATAACCACCGCAGCAAGTGGCTGTATTCTTATCCAGCAGCAACAGGAAAGCCTGATATCAAAGATTATTGGGAATGATAGTACTGTTAACGATGGTACTATTTCAATGGTGATTTTTTCACCCATTTCACTTGTCGTGTATAGCAAAATTTTACTGCGTATGCTGACCGCTTTCAGGAATAAAAATCGTTTACCCCCAGGCATTGGTTATATTAAAAGTAGTCAAATTGATATCGAAACAGTTCCGGTGCTGAACGTTACAATCGATGATGTAAGCGTGACTCAGACCCCTCTGCATTGTCAAGTATTGCGCGAAGCAATCCGGCTGAATATTGGCGATAGACTCAGTAACGCTTGTCAAAACGTAAAGACTTCTAAAGAAAACGTAAAAATTTCTAATCTTCCTGGCGATAAAGAACTGGATCAAATAAGCCTGAAGCATATACCCATATTTGCTTATGCTTCTGAAGAGCGTTTCCGTGAGTTATTTATCTCCTTGCGAGATGATGCAAAGATGAGTTCGATTTATGTCACCTTAATGATATTAAGTACTCTGCTAGCAACCATTGGACTTTTTCAAGGGAGTACAGCTGTCATTATAGGTGCTATGTTATTAGCGCCCTTAATGGCGCCAATTGTTTCCTTATCAATGGGTTTATTGCGTGGCAATATTGAATTGCTTAAAAATTCAGCGAGTAAAATCGGGGTAGGGATTGTGCTTGCATTATCGGCATCAGCCATAATTACTCAGCTATTCCCTTATAAAATGGTGACTGATGAGATGTCTGCGCGGCTCAGTCCCTCTTTGCTTGATCTGGCGGTAGCCATTGTTTCTGGCGCTGCGGGCGCATATTCGAAATCTTATAAGGAAATAATGCAAAGTCTGGCTGGGGTTGCCATCGCTGTTGCCCTGGTACCTCCGCTCGCCGTTGCCGGTATTGGTATTGGCCGGGTAGATATGAATTTCTTTTTACAGGCTTTTCTATTATTTTCCACCAACTTGATTGGTATTACTCTCGCGGCAACCTTTACCTTCAGGGTGCTAGGTTACTCTCCGATTGTTTATGCTAAACGGGGCTTAGGAATCGTATTTGTTTTGTTTATGGTTATTGCAGTGCCTTTATATGCATCTTATGATCAAATTGTGGAAAAAATTACTTTTGAGTCAGCCTTTAAGCAAAAACGTTTTTTTGTTAATGGTAAATATATTATTGTTCAGAAAGTACAGCTCAACAGGGTAAATAAACCTAAAATAGTCACAGCCGAAGTTCTGATGCGCAGCACCATTACCCGAAAGGACATGCAGGAACTTAAAAAGAAAATACAACTCCATTTTCCTGGCAAACCTATTATTAGAATCCAGGTTATTTATAATTTATAAATAGTCTGAGTTAAATATTTAACAGCGATTTATCAAGCCATAGAGATTTAATATTAGCTATGAAATTATCCCATTTATTCTTTTTGTTGACTTTGCTGGCGGTATTCTCATGGTTTATGAAACATGAAAGTACGCCGCAAATTACTCCCAGTGGCAATAAGATCAAAGTAGGCATTATTGCACCTTTTAGTGGTGCCGATAAGGATATAGGTGATAGTGGGCTGCAAGGCATAGAAATCAGCCAGGCACTCATACCTTATCTGAATAATGGTGATGCGCTGGAGTTAATAATGATGGATGATAAGAATAGCCCTGAGCAATCAGTCGAAGCACTACGTGAACTATCGGAAAAGCATAAGGTGACAGCGATTATGATCTTATCGGATAGTGATTCTGTCTTAGCCGTTGCTAAAGTTGCAGATCGGTATAAGATTCCGGTTTTTGCACTGTCTGCTTCCCATCCTGATATTACCAAATATAGTTCCTTCATTACGCAGTTAAATTTTGACGATACATTTCAAGCTTCGGTCGCAGCGCTGTATGTGCGTGATGAATTGCTGCTCGATAAAGTGGCTATTGTGGCGCAGTCAAATAATGCACATTACTTATATTTAGCTAATGAATTTTCCCGGCAGTTTAACGCTGCAGAAGGGGAGATTACAGATACTGTTTATTTAACAACTGCCAGGCAAGACTATCTAGAAATTCTCCAGAAAATAAAAGACAGAGATCCTGAGTTACTGTATTTACCGCTAGGTATAAACTATTTATTCGCAATCAAAACTGCCCTGACTGAATTAAAGTGGGATCCTGTTATCATGCTCAGTGATGGGCTTATGGCTAATATCAAGAAGCAAACAAAATACCCATTGAATTCTTTTGCCGGGATGTTAGCTGTTGATACCTTTTCTTATGATATACACCTGACTGATTTGGGTAAGCAACTGATGAAGCAGATACAATTAATGGGAATTAATCTGCGCAGTCTCGATACGTATAGTGCACTTGGGATGGAAGGTTACGCGCTATTAGTTGATATAATGAATCAATGCCTGGAGTCTAAAAATATGCGTGCATGCATTAATGATTCAATACTCGGTATAGAACGTTTTGAAGGAATTACGGGGTTTATTTCTTTCGATAAAACGGGTAAGGCTCACCGGTCTCTGGTAATAAACACTATTAATGATGATGGAACCATGGATTTTATAGTTCAGGTTTATTAATGTAGTGCAGGCTTCAGACCACTATCGCAGCGGAACCAATACCGCGCAGGAAATTATTACTTAACTCAAAAAAACTACGATTATGCAGAAAAAACTATTGATAAGCCTTATATTGCTGCAAGGCTGCAGTGCTTCACCGAGCAAAAACACAGCGGCAGAACAATTGATAGAACCGCCTAATATTCGCTCCATAAGTGCAACGCCAGACAAAGGTACTCAAGGAGAACAAAGGATGCAAAATCCATTACAGGAAAATCAGTGGCAGCTGGAGAGTTATCTGGACGAGCAGGGTATGCAGGCTGCTTTAGCAGAGACGCCAGCGAGTATCGAATTTTTGGGACGTAAAGTATCCGGTAGTACTGGCTGTAACAGATATTTTGCCAACTATCAGCTGATAGGTGATGACACGCTGAAGATTTCTCAGACAGGGCTAACCATGATGGCTTGTATAGAAGCTATTGCAGCGCAAGAGCAGCAGTTTTTAAAAAACCTGGCGGAGATCAATTTTTATCAGTTTCAGGGGCAGCAATTACGACTGTTAGATGCTGACAGGCAATTACGCCTGGTCTTTCAAATGTTACCCGCTTTAACATTAGAGCAGACTGCCTGGCAAATGACAGGTATTAACAATGGTACGGGGGGCGTGGTTAGCAGTGCGCAAACTGGAAAAGCCAACTTGCAATTTATCGATGGCAAGCTGCAGGGCAGTAGTGGCTGTAATGCATTGAAAGCTAGTTATCAAATTAACGAGAGTGAATTATCTATGGGTCCGGTAATCAGTACGCGTAAATTTTGCGCAGAAAATGACTTGATGATTCAGGAACAGCAGTTATTACAAGCCTTAACACAAGTGACAAGCTATGAGATTCGTGCGCAGCAGTTGCGTTTACTCGATGCGAATGGTTCATTGATGCTGAGTTTAAAGCAAAAGTGATCATTTCACGGATTTAATAAATCTAAAATGATAGTGATATACAAAAAATCAGCGTCTCTATTTTTCTAATGAATTTAACTTTTTTAGTGTTTTAAGATTCGGCTATTAATTCAGGCAATTTTGATCATTATGTTGAGGGTTATTGACCCAATTGCTTACCGGTTTAAGTGTGATGCCTTGATAAGCATCGTCGCTTGTTAATAGCTGCTCTGTTGTTTTCAGCGATGCTTGCTTATCCAGCCAGTCCTTATAATACTGACTGGCTATGATAACGGGCATACGCTGATGTACGGGCTTGATCAGGGCATTAGCCGGTCGGGTAATAATGCTACAGCTATAAATAGTTTCTGTGTCATGTTCCCAGTATTCCCAAAGCCCGGCAAAGGCAATTAATTGACCATCTGTACGACTGATGCAATAAGCTTGTTTACCTTGCTGCAACTGTTGCCACTCATAAAATCCTGTTGCTGGAATAAGGCAGCGACGTTGTTTATAGGCCAGTCTGAAAGCAGGCTTCTCGGCCAGCGTTTCAGCGCGTGCATTGATCATGTGATTGCTAATCTTGCGATCTTTGGCCCAATGTGGAATCAACCCCCAGTGTAGATTAACGGCTTTGTATGAGTCATCATCCAGTTTAACAATGCAGAGTATCTTTTGCCCTGGTGGAATATTGTAACTGCTTTCATAATGTGCCAAGCCCTGCAACTGAAAGGTTTCTACCAGCTGCTCTGAACCCGCAGTTAAGTAAAATCGACCACACATAAACCCTCCTGATAACAATATTAAACATTCATTGTAATAGATACCAAAAAGAAGAGCTTGCTTGTTTTATTAAGAATACTGTACACTTTTCTAACTTAATTTTTAGGGTGTACATATGTCTGATACGGTGAACAGTAAACGTGGTGGTGCCCGCTCTGGTGCAGGGCGCAAAAAAGGTTCTTCCGTGTATGGCGAGAGTACGCGTGCTATTCGCGTGCCTGAAAGTATGCTGCCAGAGCTTAAGGTTATGCTCAGATTACGCAAGCAGAAAGCCAGCAATGCAGGCGCTCACCCGACTGTTATATTTCCTGCGCGGCAGCCCACTAAATTAGACATTCCGCTGTTTAATGGCAAAGTATCGGCTGGGTTTCCTTCGCCAGCAGATGATTATATAGAAAAGACGCTGGACTTGAATGACCTGCTGATTCAAAAACCAGCAGCCACCTTTTTTGTCCGGGCAGAAGGCGAATCCATGCTTGGTGCAGGTATCCATCCCAATGATATTTTAGTGGTAGATCGCTCTCTTGAACCGGTTATCGGTAAAATTGTTATCTGTGCATTAAATGGAGAACTCACGGTAAAACGATTAAAAAGTATCGGTAAGGAAATTGTGCTGGGAGCAGAAAATCCAGACTATGCTGATATTATTGTGCAGGAATATATCGAGCTGGTGATTTGGGGTGTGGTGACTAATGTGATCCATCCGCTGTGAGTTCCTTGTCTGCACCGGGTCTTATTGCTTTGGTGGATTGTAATAATTTCTATGTGAGTTGTGAGCGGGTATTTCGTCCTGATTTATACAATAAACCGGTCGCCGTATTGAGTAATAATGATGGTTGTATTGTTGCTCGTAGCCAGGAAGTGAAGGATCTGGGCATTAAAATGGCCGTGCCTGTTTATCAGGTGCAGCACTTAATCAAGCGCCATAAAATTCAGCTATTTTCCTCTAACTATGCTCTTTATGCCGATATGTCCGAGCGGGTTATGCAATGTTTAGAGCCTTATAGTCCTCAAATTGAAGTGTATTCCATTGATGAGTCTTTTCTGGATTTAACCGCTATTTGTGAACATAGCTCTACCGCTTATGCTCAGCAGATAAAAAAATCGATATATCAGGCAACTGGTATTCCCGTTTGTGTGGGAATGGGGCCGAGCAAGACCCTGGCCAAGCTGGCTAATTATGCGGCTAAAAAATGGCAAAAAACCGGTGGTGTTCTGGACTTATCTGATCCTGTGCGTAGAGAGAAGCTTTTGCGTTTAGTACCTGTCAATGAAATATGGGGGGTTGGACGACAAACAACTCAGCGTCTCCAGCTAATGGGTATTAACACGGCTTATGACCTGGCAATACAGCCGGTGGAAAGTATACAGGCACAATTTAATATCGTTATTGCCAGAACAGTGATGGAATTAAATGGCGTAGCCTGTTTATCGCTGGAAGATATTGTCCCTGATAAACAACAAATTATTTGCTCGCGTAGCTTTAGTAGACGATTAACCCAATATCATGAACTGGCAGAAGCATTAGCCAGTTTTAGCAGCAGGGCAGCAGAAAAGTTGCGTAAACAGCATTCTGTCACTGGCTCTATCAGTGTTTTTATCAGAACTAATGCACATAATGATAATGAGCCGCAATACCAGCGCTCGATCCGTGTTGTGCTTAATCAGGCAAGCAGCGATAGCAGAAAAATTATTAGCATAGCAAAAAAACTGCTACAGGAAATTTTTAAAGCAGGTTATCGCTATCAGAAATGCGGCATTACTTTAGGGCATATCCAGCCTGCAACAATACCTAATCAGCTAGACCTGTTTGGATTGTCAGATCAGCAGCATAAAGCCAATGAGCTGATGCTCACGATGGACAAAATTAATCGGCGTTTCCCTAAAGGTATTGCTATTAGTGCAACGCATATGACAAATAGCTGGCAAAGCCCGGTAGAATATCGATCCAGGCACTACACGACGAACTGGGCTGAACTACCGCTGGTAAAATGTCATTAACAACTAGTAGCAATAAAATAGACAGTTGTTTGCTATTATCAGCGGCTGTCGCCATGTCACGTACATCAATAATTTTTCCGCCGAGTTGCGGAAAACAGACTATTTCTTACCAAAAATCCACAGTACATGAGCAAGCATATCCTTGATAGAGTTTTCTTTAATAGTCTGCATTAACTCGTCTACTTTAAAAGCATGATGCCTTTGATAGACAACGCCAACTTGTGGTGCCTCGGCTAACCCCGTTTCACGGGCATGATTGACAAAGCCGTCATTTTTCCAGAAAAATGCACCCGGCATTGTGGTTGGAATAACCAGTACAAAGAATAACGAGCGTCCAAAGGCGGCCATTACAATCATGGCAAGCGCCAATAGTCCCGCTAATACTAAACCTGATACACCCGATAAACCTGTATAAATGATACTGCCAGCAGCAATCAAGCTGAAAGCTAATAAACCGTTGCGTAACAGATAGGATTTACCATATTGAGTGGTCTGATGGTAATAAGAGGCAGCGCCTTCGTTTTCAATCGCCTGCATATCACGGGCATGAATAATATGCCCAATGCTCTCGATGATTAAGCCCGCAGTGATGATTATTGCCAGTGTTTGAATTAGTCCAGCCTGTGTTGATAAAGGTAAAAAAATGAGACTGACGGCAGCAATAATGAGTCCACCAAAACTAAGCATGGAGCCTAAAAAGGCGGTTCCTGTTTGCAGATGATTCCAGAAAGGTCGTGCTGGAATACGGTATAGCTTATACATAAAATACAAGCCTATCGGACCACTGACAACGGCTAAATAAGCAAATATGTCAGCAATCAGGTTGAGCATAGATATATCGAACAGTGCAAAAAAAGCATAGCCGAGTAAACCGGTATAAAACATCGATACGCCAGCGATTTCACGACTTACTGGCGAGAGCCTTAAATTATTAAATCCGCGATAAAAACGGTGCGGTTTACCCAGGTGCATGTTTAATTTGAAGAGCCCAATGGTGCTGAGCACAAAAATCGTAGCGACCAGACTCATATGAATAGCATACCCTTGTAATAGAGAAAAACCAGGTAGGCCGATAGCCGAGCCTATTATAAGCATTAAAAAAGCACCTACAGTTGCCTGGGTAAACAGTGTAAAAATCACATGCGCACTTTCATGGCTGGTGAGTAGTTTGCGCAGATTCCAGTGCTTTTCCTTGCCCATTTTCTCATCAACAACAGGTTTGTATTTTCCAGCACTATCATCTTTATGGTACTTAACTGCCATAGAATCAGGACGCGTCATTTCAATATGCGTCTGCTTTTTTTGTTGAAAACGGATGTTGGGGGTAGTGATATCGGTAGTTGGAAAGCCAGGGATTTCAGCGATAGCCTGATCACGTTTTTCAGGAATATTTTCAATCACGCCAAAATCCAGGGCATTACCTAGGCAGGCGCTGACACAAGAAGGTTTTAAGCCAACTTCCAGACGATCAACACACATATTACATTTACTGACTTCTCCTTTTACCGGATCAAGCTGGGGCGCATTATAAGGACAAACCCAGGTACAGTAACCGCAACCGAAACAGATATCAGGATCTTGTAGTACTGCGCCATATTCGGTAAATTTGGTATAAGCACGAGTCGGACAACCTGTTAAACATACCGGATCATCACAATGATTACAGGCCATGGATATATTAAGCCGCTGGTAATCAGGATAGGTACCGCCCTCAACATAGCCGACAGAACGAAAAGCGATATGCGCTGGATTATCATTTTTTTCACTGCATGCCGCTTCGCAGGCGTGACAACCGATACAGTTATCTGCATTGAGGAAAAACCCATGTTGCTTATTACGGTTAGGATTTTCCCCTATACCATCATCACCATTGATATTGAGGCTTTTGTTTCTACGTTCGTCGCCTTCTTCGGTGAGTTCAATATTTTTCCCATAGCGGTTCTTCTCTTTGGTTTCTTTATCCCAAAGGTAAGCATATTCAGGTTCATCACTTCTTACTTTAATCATAATATTTTCTCGTTCCCAGGCTCTGCGCGGGAGTGCAGTGTATGACGCTCTGCGTCATACAACAGGTAAGTGTTAAAATCACTAAAAATGATGCCCTTACGCTGTATTTGTTAGTTGAATCCGGGAGTTAATTCTAAAAGCTACGCGATTCTATATTAATCCTGGCCGCTTCATCCTGATTGATATGCTCAATACGTACTGCTGATTGTTTGAATGCAGGTTGTCTTGAGTAAGGGTCTAATAAACCCAATGTTAAGCGATTAACACAGTCATAAAAGTGGAAAGGAATAAACACCATATTATTAGGGACTCTCTGAGTTAGCATGACCATGACCACCGCATCACTGCGCCGGGAAACAACACGCACGTAACTTTGGTGGATAATACCCAGCCTGGACGCTGCATCCGGGTTCATTTCCATAAAGGGAGTAGGACTGTATTTATTGTTGTTACCGATTTTTCCGGTACGTGTACGGGTATGAAAATGTTCAACCAAACGTCCGGAATTTAACCAGAAGGGATATTGTTCATCAGGTATTTCGTTATTATTAATAAAGGGCAGGGGGATTAGTTTAGCCAGTCCATCTGCATAGCGAAAAGTAGCTGGCTCAGTATATAAACGTTTTCCACCTTTAGGAGGCTGTTCACCGTTATTAGCTTGCTCTTCGGTATAAGGCCATTGAATCCCGCGATTTTTTTCAATCAGATCATGCGTCATCCCGGATATATCAACTAACCGACCTTTGGATAAATGACGCATTTCTTCAAATACGTCAGCAGGCTTATAGGGAAAAGTCATGTTTTCCGATTGCTCAAACTGCTTGGCAATCTCATTAAAAATATGCAAATCTGTTTTGGTGTTAGCATAAGGCTCCTTTACCTTACGCACGATATTGACGCGTCTTTCAGTATTGGTAAAACAACCTTCTTTTTCGGCCCAGATCGCAGCAGGTAAAAAGATATGCGCATACTCAGTGGTTTCGACATCCACATAAGAGTCCTGTACCACTAGACATTCCAGTTTTTCCAGTGTTTTGCGTATGCGTGCGGTATTGGCCATAGAGGTCATCGGGTTGGTGCCAATTAACCATAGCCCTTTTATTGCACCAGTTTCAATGGCAGGGAAAATATCCGTTTGCGCCATACCGCGTTTTTTTGGGAAAAATTCCGGATCTACATTCCAATACTTGCCAATTTCTTCACGATCTTCCTTATTTTCCAGTAAGCGGTAGCCAGGCAATCCGGAGCATGATGACCACTCACGAGTGCCCATTGCATTGCACTGTCCGGTAATCGATAAACTGGTGCCACCGGGTTTGCCGATATTACCAGTCAATAAACTCAGGTTGTTTAAGCCTACAACACCATCAGAACCGTGGGTACTCTGATTAATGCCCATCGTCCAGATATTCATTGCAGCACCGGCTTTAGCATAAAGCCGTGCGACATGGCGAATAGTATCCTCATCAATCCCGCAAATTTTTGCAGCACTGGTTGGATCGTAATTCTGCACTTCCTTTTCCAGTTGCTCGAAGCCGTTAGTATTGGCTTTTATATAATCTTTGTCTTCAAGGCCTTCAGCCAGAATTACATGCATTAAAGCATTTTGTAGCACCACATCAGTGCCTGGTGTAATTGCCAGATGCATATCTGCATTCTGTGCCAGCATGGTCACGCGAGGATCAACAACAATTAAAGGAAAGCCGCGTTTTTCCTGCGCTTCTTTCATGCGCCAGTAAATAATAGGATGTTGCTCTGGAAGGTTAGAACCCCAGGCAATTAAACAGTCCGTATGTTCAAAATCTTCGTAACATCCAGGCGGGCCATCAGAGCCAAATGAACGTTTATAACCGGATACGGCTGAGGCCATACACAAGGTAGTATTGCCATCATAGTTGTTGGTACCAATAACACCACGAGCCAATTTTCCTAAAGTATAAAAGCCTTCAGTCAGAATTTGTCCTGTTGATACGATGGCAAAGGCATCACGTCCATAAGTAGACTGGATACGCTTGATCTCAGAGGCCATTTTCGCTGTCGCTTCATCCCAGTCAGTTTGTTGCCAGGGTTCATGGAAATCATTACGGATTAATGGAGCTGTGCCTCGGCCCGGTGATTCAAATAACTCATGTTCAAAAATACCTTTTAAACAAAGTTTACCTTGATTGACATCAGCACCACCCACACCACGGGAAGAAACAGGTATACCGTCTTGATTAGTACCGATTTCAATTGAACAGCCAGTAGAGCAATAGCCACAGGTTGAATAAGTCCATTTTTCGACTTTTTTATCTGCAATAGTAATGGGATTTTTTTTGTTACGACCGAATAGCATAATATTTCTATGTGTATATTGAACTCATTGTAGATAGCATTGATATAACGTTGAAAACCACTCAGTTGACTTTGAAAAAAAAGTGCTTGCCCTGGCATAGGCAAGCACTCAAGCTCAAGGGAAAACTAATAGGAGTAACGAGGTACATTAATTCAGATGCAATAGCTATGCCATGATAAATGAAATTGTATCTAATTGTTTTATATGAAATAAAAATACCAAGCGTGTTACTAGGGAATAGGTGAATGTTTTAATGATTTAATTTGGTGCAATAGTCTCACTTATGGTGCAATATTCTGTTGTTACTATTCAATATAGCGCTGATATCTTTACCTGATTACCCATAACTCTCAGCTATCTTCGTCATTCCTGCATGCTTTTA
>CAYWLM010000088.1:0-10982 GCA_964459125.1 uncultured Methylomonas sp.
TTGTTAGGGCAGGAAGCCCACGAACAAGCTTTCGCAAAAATAGCGACTCCCCGCGAACACATAAAGGTTATTCTTTCTACCCCTACGGAGGAGGAATGCGCATGTGCATCGGTATGCATCTGGCACGTATGGAAATTACCACAATAATTGCTTTATTTATTAGCCAATTTGAATTTAAATTAAAGCTTGGCGCACCAGTAGCCCCGATTACTTAGCTGACACTAAAGCTGAAAGAAGGGATATCATTGATGATTAATGCTTTGCAATTGAATGCAAGAAAATAGGATTTTTAGCTAATTATCAAGAACAATATAATCTAATGAATAAACTGAGTTAATGAGTGATATATTAGTTCCCTGATTATTAATAACGGTAAAAGAATACAAACTAGACAGACTATGAACCAACCAGAAAAATCACTGACTATGTGTTTACTGATGACACCCGATATGGCAAATTTTGCCGGTGTGGTACATGGGGGAGCAATGCTAAAACTTTTAGACCAGGTTGCTTATGCCTGTGCAGCCAAATATAGCAGAAGCTATGTAGTGACGGCATCTCTAGATCAGGTGTTTTTTACACAGCATATTAAAGTTGGCGAGTTAGTGACTTTATATGCACATGTTAATTATGTTGGCACTAGCTCTATGGAAATCGGCATTAAAGTGGTTGCCGAAAACCTGACCAGTCATGAGCAGCGAAATACTATTTCTTGTTTTTTTACCATGGTTGCAGTGGATGAACAGGGGAAACCCAAACGAGTAACGCCACTGATAATTGCAACTGCAGTCGATAAACGCTTATATGAAGCGGCGAAATTACGCAAAAAAATGCGTCAACAGGTTTTGGAGCAAAGCCTTGCCTTGCATGATGAAATTCCCGAAGATGAGGTATAGATTGACCTTTTAAAAACAGCTGCTGGATGAGCCCGTTGGAGTATGCATAAACGGGATACCCTGATACAGCATAATAATTTTCTTATTACGGAGTTATATTTATAATGTGGATTAAAATGGGTTGTAAACTTGATTTCGATTTGGAGGCAAGGACTCCTCTGGTGTTAATGTTGCGCCCGCGTAGCGGAGTACAGCAGTGGGTTGCGCGAGAATCTTACACTCTTATGCCCAGCGTTCCCGTGGTGGAATATACTGATATCTTTGGTAACCTTTGTCAACGGTTGGTAGCACCGATTGGACAGTTTGCCATTCATACCTCGGCAGAAGTTATGACAGCGGATGAAGTGGATAAAGCGCCGGGTGCGCCGTTTGTTGAAGTTCAAAATCTGCCGGAATTTGTACTTACCTATTTATTGCCTAGCCGATATTGCGAGTCCGACAGGTTTGGCGATCTTGCTCGCGAGATTACTGCTGAAGTATTGCCTGGTTATGATCAGGTGTCTAGCATTGACCAATGGGTTAGACATTTTATACGCTATACGCCTGGTTCGAGTAATCTGCCCATTTCTGCGCAAGAGGTTAATGTTCGTTGCGAAGGTGTGTGTCGCGATTTAGCGCATCTGGGCATAGCGTTGTGCCGCAGCATTAGTATTCCTGCTCGTTTGGTTGTAGGCTATCTTTATGGTCTGCAGCCTATGGACATGCACGCATGGTTTGAAGCCTATGTGGGTGACCGCTGGTATACCTTTGATCCGACGCAAAATGTGATTCATGGTGGCCGAGTAGCCATTGCATACGGGCGCGATGCCGCTGATGTATCAGTGTTTCACCAGTTTGGTGCGGGCGCTAGTTTATCCAATATGCAAGTTAGCGTTGATCTGCTTGTTGATGCTCCGGACTAAGCTCGAAGTATAGGTTTATTTGTTAGGAAATGCGTTCAGTATTAAGCGCATTCAAGAGATGAGTGGAGTGGGGGTTAGTCCGCTAATAACCCCTTCTTTTTGAATTGTAATCAGAAAGATTATTCCGGATTTACTGATTGCAACATATTTAATACGCATGACTGTAAAGGAATCAATAAAAATGACTAAGCAAATATTTGCTGAGCATAACTCTATATCAACAGCATCCCAAATTAAACGGGACGATTTACCCGCGCTACCTTTTAAAAACAGGTCATTTCTCAGCTTTCTGGGTACTCAGGCACTAGGCGCTTTTAACGACAATGTTTTCAAACAGTTAGTTTTGTTATTAGGGGTAGGTTATACCTTGGCGGGTGTAGAGTATCAGGCGGTGGTGCAATTTTTGTTTGCATTGCCATTTTTGCTCTTTTCAGGACTGGCTGGTGATCTCTCTGACCGATTCAGTAAAGGCCGTCTGATGGTCATTTGCAAGATTGCCGAGGTCATTATTGCCTTACTGGGTGTCGGGGCATTCCTGATGATCACTGTCGGTACTTCAGATGCTAAAGAAGCACCATTTTATCTTTGCTTGCTGGCTGGTGTAGCATTTCTTCTAGGCGCACAAAGTGCTTTTTTTGGCCCGCCTAAATATGGCGGCCTTCCGGAACTGGTGCGTCCCTATGATCTTGCATCGGCAACGGGTATGACACAAATGACTACATTTTTGGCGATAATATTGGGTGTGGCAGTTGCCGGCATACTTGCAGATCTGCTTTCTGGACGGATGTATATGGCTGGACTGCTTACTGTCGGTATTGCGCTATTGGGGACAATAATTTCATTGGGCATTGCCCGGAATCCTCCTGCCGATGCTCAGCGGCGTTTATCGGCTAAATCATTTATCAGCGTATTACCGACATTAAGCAGTATTTTCCGTAGTGATCCGTTACTGATGAGAATTATTTTTATGTACTCATGGTTCTGGTTCGTTGGAGGAGTGACTTTGACATCTATCAATGCATTTGGTCGTTTTCAATTAGGCTTGAGTAATTTTGAGACCAGTATGATGGTTGCTATTACATCACTGGGCATAGCAATAGGTAGCGTTTTGGTTGGTCGTTTTTCCTGTGGAAAAGTACGTATAGGCCTGGTGATCCCTGCGATAATTATGCTGGTAATATGTCTTCTGAGTTTATCGTTGATTCCTGTATATAGCCCAACAGCTGAAGATATCTTGTTATTTAATCAACTCAAAAATTCGCCTCAGATGCTGGCAACAGCAAACATTATTCCAACTGCAGCTTTGTCGGTACGCGTAACAGCTTTTGGCTTGTTTTTGCTGCTGGGTGCTGCGGCCGGGTTCTTTTCGGTGCCCTTGCTAACATTTATCCAAGCACGTCCTTCGCACAGTGAAAAAGGTCGGGTATTTGCAGCCGTCAACTGGGTTAACTGGATTTTTATTCTGGCTTCGGCGATTGCTTATGGCGTGGGGATGAGTTTATTTGCCAATCATGTTAGTTTGCTATTAGTAACATTGGGCGTTGTAACTCTGCTGATTGGATTAGTTGTTTTGCCTGGTATTTTTCGACGTTTAAAGCATGACGCATCGGACTTTATTTACCTAAAGCCTTTAAAGTAATCAGGCTTATATATAGGTATATTCAATACCAAGCCAGTCATATTTAACACATTGTAAAAAATAGTAGATCATCAGGACATCTGAAATGAGTGCTTTAGTTTTTATGTGGCTGTCCAGCTAATCAGAGAAATAATTAGCAGCACCTAAAAGGGGAGTGTTCGGGTTAAGCGATAGCTTGATAGACATCTGGCTGAGTAAGTTTTTAAAGCGGCCTTTGTTAGTAAAAGCAAGCAAGAACTTTTCATTCTCCAGTGCTGGGCGGATTTTAGGAGCGATACCACCGCCAATAAACACGCCGCCTGTTGCTAAGCATTTCAGCGCCAGGTTGCCTGCTTCTGCAGCATATAGTTCAGCAAATAAGCGTACCGCTTCAATACAGAGAGGATCTTCATTATTAATGCCCAGACGGGAAATGATCGCATTTCTATCACCGGCGTAGGAGCTAATATCATTCGCTGTTGGTACCGCCAGGCACGCGGGCCCGAAGCCTATATCAAGCAGAAAATCATACAGATAGCCAAAGCCATCACCCGAAAGAACTCGTTCCCAGCTAACGTGACCGTTAAATTGTTTACGCAGATAACTTAGAAACCGGTCTTGTTGTATAGTCTGGGGTGCAAAATCAGAGTGACCTCCTTCTGTTGCAATGGGCTGATACTGTTCTCCATCCCAATAAAGAATCGCCTGACCTAACCCCGTTCCTGCTGCGATAACAGCTATATTGCCGGCTTTACTGTGTGCCTGAGGATTAAGTTCGACCAGATCTTCAGCAGGACTATTTAACATGCCGATCGCCATGGCCTCAAGATCATTTAATAATTTTACCTTGCTGATACCCAGTTTTGCTGAAAGTTCCTGGGCATCAATGACCCAGGGAAGATTGGTGGTCTGGCAACGCTGGTCTACGATTGGACCAGCAATACCTAAACATGCGGCATCAATTGTGGTGTCGGGTTTTAAAAATATCGACAGAATATCATCAAATTGAGGATAGTCATTGCTGGCAAATGTCTGCTCAGATTCACATTGTAATGTACCTTGATTATTTTTTGCGAATAAGGCTAAAACAGTTTTTGTACCACCAATATCACCTGCTAATATCATTGCTAAGCTCCTGCTGTTTCGTTGTTTGTTGCTAATAAGTACTTTAATCCGTCGATAATACCATTGGCTACTTCATGCGGAGGCAGTTGATAAAATCCTTGCCAGGATAATGCATGATCTTGTTCATATTGCGCCTCTCGATCTGGATGTTTTTTTAGCCAGGTAAGACGTACAGCGTGATAAATGAGAGAGTCAGTCATTAAAGTGTCTTCGACTTGTAAATCAGGGTTATCTTTGAAAATCGATGCCAAAGCCTGTAGCGTCTCTACCGTTAATTGCCGGTAGTCAGGAGATTGAATTTTGTCCAGCCTGTGGTTGATCAACAGCACGAAGCTCTTTTCTTGAGCTGTCATTTCGGCGAGTATATATTCACTATCCAGGCGGCGTTGATTATTCAGTTTTTCACTGATGATTAAGCCTTTACAATGATGTAGAACTTCCCAGACATCAGCAAAAAATGACTCTGCTTGACGACCTATACTGCCACGTTGTTCGCGCCATTCGTGCCAATCTCCAACTCTGCCTCGATCTTTAGGGTTGATTTTCTCTGAAAAACGGGCGCTATCCAGGTTTTTGATCTGACCTTCATAACGTAAAGATTCACTCATATTTAATTGTGATTCCGCGTTCTTGTAATCGGCTAGGGTTTCTTTTACCTTTAAGGCAATGGTATGGGGTGGCAGGGCCAATAATGCATCGAAAGCCTCGCCCAGATTACATTTAAGTTGCCGTTGCTGACGAATAATAATTAATTGCATAATATGCCCGACTCTTACGGTGTGCATATCGTTAAATAACTCCGGGTTGGATTTGATCAAAATACCCAGATAGATTATTAATTCCTGAATAATAATATGTACGCAAACATTGGGGCTATTGAAGGTGCGAATTCTTTCCAGTATCTCATGTGCATTAGCCGGGCGTTGGAAAGTAGCCCGATTGCTGTATTCACGACCAACACTAAGGCTTTTCTGGCGTACTAATATATCCGTCGCCGCTTGCTCCAGATTCGCATCGTGTTTTTCTAGTAAACCGGCACAATGACGCACCAGACTCCACTCATTCAGGTTTCCTGCCAGAGTGTAGATTTCCTCAAACAAATCACGTAGACGATAGCGAAGGTCGTCTGCTTCGGGTACGCTTATTTCAAAATCGAGCCCATGCCGACAATACAATAAGTTGAGAATTTCATGTTGTGCATACAGATTGGTATTATTGATAAGCAGTTTTATCAGTGCATCGTCAGCTAACTCATTCCAGTCATTTATAGCTTGCGGCATGACTGCTGCGGTTTTTTCCAGGTCTACCGGTAATAAGATGCAACAAGAGCGAGTTTCATTTGGCTGGCTTGCTTCGGCAAAGTGAAAGTCATGTAGATAGTTAATGGTTTCAACACCGGTTGTGTTAATGAACTCGTGCATACTTTCTAGCTTTACAGGGACGCCAAGAATTTCTCCCTGTTTTAACTCCTGCATAAATTCCACTAGTAATTGATGTCCGTCGTTGTCCAGCATATTATGTTTGATAACAATGGTGACTAGCGGTTTTCCTGGACGGTCCCAATGTCGATAGATATAACTCAGCTCCAGGCGCAGACGCTCGACAAGTAAGGGAATGTCCAGAGTGAGATAAAAACCACGCTGGTTCAAAAACTGTGGTAAAAACACAAACTGTTGATCACCAAGTTTATACAGCAGGGAAGTTCCCAAACCACGAATTTGCTTATCGGGTCTGCCACTTAAACCCAGCCGTTTATTGCGTCCTACTTGAGTGAATGCAGCTGCAAGGTCGTGGGATTCTCGGATTTGAATGGGGGCAATCTGATCTATTGTCTGTGTATTAATGCCCAGTTTTTCCAGCTTGCTTTGTACCTCTGGATCTTCCGCAAGTAAAGTCAACTGGATATTCAAGTCTGGTTTATGATTGCGGCCTATATGCTTACTACGCCCTAATGGGTCAATGTCGCTGTATTCCAGTAAACCATCCTGGAGCATTTCTCCTAGAATAAACAGGCTTTGAGCCCAGACTAAGGGCACATTTTCATTAGGTACCCGGTCCTGACTATGCGGATTTTTGCGTTCCGCTGCTAATTTGTCTTCAGGGACGAGGTACAATTCAGGTAGTAATTGCTGACCATTTTGTTCAACCAGGAGTCCTTTTAATTTATTACGATAATCCCTGGCTTTATCAGTATCACCGGCAAATAACTTATTGAGTAGCAAGTAGCTAAAAAATAATGGCCATTCACATTCAATATCCATGAACTGCTTTAGTTCATGGGCTTCATAGTACATGCGATGACTGTCTTCAATAACCACCTGATGACCATCGCGCAAAAAAACGTTTACAGCCGTATTTGCCCTCTAGTTTTTCACAGATAAGTTGTTCAGTTTTTTGTAACAAATCCAGATTATCAACTGCAAATGCCGGGTAACCAATGACACTTAGCACTGCTGAATCGACCTCTTTAGAAATTGATTCCCGAGGTAATAAAGCTTCCAGTGCAATCCGGGAGCGTGCAATTTCATCGCTGAGCACGTGAATTTTAGAAGACTGACCACCATCCGGACCAAATAGATTGAATCCTGACATGGCCTCAAGCGCCGCCTTAGCCATACCGACTGAACTGGCATTTAATTCAGCTACACCATGGTTACTTTTATTGCCCCGCTCCCAGATACCGTAATCAGGGGTACGATAGGTACGGGCTATATAATGCACCAGATTTTGTACAAAATTAACTTCATCTATGGTAAAAACGATACGCAGACCAGATGCAGTCATTTGCGCTAGCATTAATAAGAAAAGTGATGTTGCATCGAGTTGTAAATGCCCCCATTCATGGTCACCTACTACTATTTCACCGGTGTGTGTGTCATATTTTGCATGCAGGGCATCCAGAGGGTCTTGAGTATGTTTAAAACGCTCGACTTTATGCGCCTGGCGCATCATCGCCACTAACAGACCACGCATTAACTTAACCACGCTTTGTTCAAGTATATAGGTTCTTCCTTCACTATCAGCGCTACGGCGATAAGCTAATGCAAGTCCCCAGGCTGCAAGAATACTATAAACATTGTCACGTACCCAGGCATCAGTGTAGTCACCATGTGCGGTTACTGCGGTACTTGCCGGTAATAGTCCACTTATCGGATCTTGCCGGTCAAGAATGATACCCTGAACTTGCTGGAAATAAAGATCTAATTCTGATAAAGGATTCATATCTATTTTCATTATCAAATAATAATTGGTCTATATTGAGTTTAATAGTAATACTACACTATGAGTTTATTGATGCATACAGGCATTAAAAATTTTTATTGTATATCACAAATTAAGCGGCTCTTGATGCTATTTATTAGGACGTCGAACTGCATAGTAAATAGGGTTATACTTCACAGCTTTGGAGAAATGGATGTCTAGGATTCTGGCGGATTTAACAGCCTTAAAATGAAAAAATAAGACGTCTAATAAATTGCGGCGACAAGAAAAATAGTGATCGGAAAACTTTATCCTGATAGACCGAAATATTCCCTATATCTTACCGCCTGGTGTTCAAGATTATGTATCTGAAGATCATTTAGCCTGCTTTGTTGTGGATATAGTTGACTCACTTCACTTAAGGCTCATTATCAAGGGAAAAGCCACCTATGATTCTATGGCGTTCAAATTTATTACCGCTAATGAACATCCTGATCACTATACCCTGTAAACCAAACTAAGTAATTTATCAAGCGGTTTGGGCTTACCAATATAATAGCCCTGAACATAATCAAGATTAAGTTCAGATAATTTTGTTAAGACTGCTTTATTCTCAACAAACTCCGCGATTGTTTTCTTTCCCATGATATGCCCAATTTCACTAATTGATTTAACCAGAGCAAAAGCTACTGCATCATTTTCAATATTTTTGACAAACTGCCCATCAATTTTAAGATAATCTACCGGAAGATTTTTTAAATAATCAAATGATGACAAACCACTGCCGAAATCATCGAGAGAAAATTTGACTCCACGTTGCTTTAATTCTGAAATAAAATCTTGTGCATCAATTAAGTTATTGATTGCAGCTGTTTCTGTTATTTCAAAACAGATTTTATTCGCTAATAAGTGGGAACTGTTATTTAGCTGTTCATGAATAAAATACAGCAAGTGTTTATTGCCTAGATTTTTTCCAGAAATATTAATTGATAAACAGGGTACATTACTACCTTTTTTAATCGTTTGTTTAATCCAGTTAAATACAGCTCTGATCACCCATTGATCTAGCTGTAATGAAAGGTTAAATCTTTCTACTGCTGGTAAAAATGCATCCGGGGGAATAATATCGCCATTAGTGTCTTGCAGGCGTATTAACACCTCATAATGATCAGGGCTATTAGTCGTATTTAATTGACAAATAGGCTGTATATATAAAATAAACAGGTTTTCATTAAGTGCCTGATTGATTTTACTAATCCATTGTAGTTCTTTTCGATTTGAAGCTAAAATGCTATCCGCTTTTTGATAAATATGTGTACAGTTTCTACCGGCATTTTTTGCTGAGTAACACGCGATATCTGCATGAGAAAATAAATCAGATATACTCTTGGTGTATCTTGTTATATCTGTAATGCCAATACTGACACCAATACGAAAATTTTTATTATCCCAATGAAATTGAAAATTACTAATTTTGGTTAATAATTCTTGAGCATGTATTTCAGCTTGTTGAAGCGAACAGTGTTCTAACAGAATGGCAAACTCATCTCCCCCTAAGCGAGCTACTGTATCTCTGTAGCGAAAAGTGCTCTTTAAAATATTAGCAAATTGCTTTAACAGTTCATCACCGGCAATGTGAGTGCATGTATCATTAATGATTTTAAAGTGGTCTAAATCCAGATAGCATAAAACATGTACACTACGCTTGGTTTTAGCGGTTGAAATGACCCTGTTAATGCGGTTTTCAAATTCCCGTCGATTGATTAAGTCAGTCAAGGGGTCATGCGATGCTTGATAATTCAACTGTTCTGAAAGCTTCTTTGCTTCTGAAATGTCTTCTTGAATAGCAATAAAATGTGATACTTGGTCATTGCTATCCTTAATGGGGGCAAAAGACTCCTGAGACCAGTAAAGGTCTCCATTTTTCTTTTTATTCTGTAGTACTCCTCGCCAGTCTTTCCCCGATTTAAGAGTATCCCAGAGTTCCCTGTAATCATTAATAGTGGTTTTTCCTGAGCTAAAGATACGTATGTTTTTACCGATCACTTCGTCAGCAAAATATCCCGTTAACTCGAGGATTTTAGGATTAACATATTCGATATTTCCGGTCGTGTCAGTAATAATGACTAGGTTAGGGCTCTGCTCAACTGCCTGTGAAAGTTTTTTGATCTGTGCTTCATTTTGTTTACGAACCGATATATCTTGATGTGTTCCACATAATCTTAAGGCTGAATGATTATCTATATCATAGGCAACGACAGCGCCAGAACCTTGAATCCAGGTCCAATGCCCTTGCTGATGACGCATTCTAAATTCAACGGTAAAAGGCTGTTTGCTCTTGATACTTTGTTCAATAACTTTATACACTCGCTGTATGTCATCAGGATGCAAACGGTTTGCCCAGTCGTCCACATGATTGTCAATCTCGGATCGTTGCAGACCTAAAATTTCCAGCCAGCGATTATTAACATAAAGTTTGTCAGAGACATAATTCCAGTCCCAGTATCCAAGTTCAGCGCCTTCAATAACCAGATTCAGTCGATTTTCAATCTCTTTACGTTGTGTTATATCAAGAATAATGGCAATGAATGCCGGTTTTGTTAAAAAATGAGTTAGTTGTAAGTGTATTTCTACAAAATAAGAGCTCCCATTTTTTCGCTGATGGATGGTTTCAAACTGGATAATTTCTTTAGCCCCGGTTCGTAGTGGTTCGACAAGCTGAACGAACGTTTCCAGACTCATTTCTGGCTTTATATCCACTGGTGTAAGCTGCGTTAACTCTTCCTGAGTGTAACCAATATTTTTGCAGGCTCCTCGATTGACTTTAATGAATTTAAAGGTTTCTGCGTCAAATACAAAAATTTCGTTGAGTGAATTTTCAAAAATATGCCTGAAGCTTTCTTCTATGACCGCATTTTTCTTTTTTTCAGTAACGTTCTCTAAGATACAATGCGTCTGGATGAAATGGCCTTGCTTGTCGTAGTCAAGACGACCATCAAAAGTGACCTCAAGCGTTGATCCATCTTTATGCCGCATGGTAAATTCAATACCACAAATTTTTCCTGTTGCTTTGAATTTTGCAAAGTTTTGTATAGCTTTTTCTTTTGATTCGGGTGTCATGAAATCGCCGAACCATTTTCCTATTACCTCATTCAAGGTATAACCAAATAATTTACACCAAGCGGGGGTATCCGCTATAAATTCTAGGGAGGCACAAAATTTCCCTGAGATTTTTCTTCA
>CAYWLM010000089.1:0-10904 GCA_964459125.1 uncultured Methylomonas sp.
CAGGAAGAAAAAGAGATTTTAAATGTCAAATGTAAGGCCTGACCCCGTGGTTTTGACCCCGTGGTTTCTTTGACCCCGTGGTTTCTTTATTCTTATCGTTGCAATCCCTTCTTTTAGTGGGTATATAAATGCAACCAGCAATAATGACCGAATGTAGTGGTCTAACAAATCAGCGGACTTTCTTAGACTGTTTTTAAATAGTTTAATTCATATTCTCTGGAGAAAGATTCCTCAACTTTGAGTGCCTTCTTTTTGATTATAAAAAAATTCAATAAAATAAATAATATCTGCAATAACCTCATGCCGGGTTAGGGTAGCCAATTCAAAAGAATCTATCCAGAAACGAAAGTTTGATCCGCATATGGACAAGATAAAGGAACTGCTTGATATTTGATAGTCGGTTTGGAGAATAGCTAGAGGAAGGGGGGAGTGATCTTATTGTCTTGACGTGTTAACTTATATGTAATATTATAACATTTCATTTAAAAGATGGATTGTTTTTATGAATTTAATTTCCGGGTCTGTATCAATTGAATCAGCACCACACAGCCATAATCATGAAGCATACTGTAACAAGGCGGTGCAAACAGCGGATAAGCTTTGCAGGGAACGTGGCGTACAATTAACGCCGATTCGGCTTAAAGTCCTCAAACTAATCTCTGCAAATCATCGGGCGGTTAAGGCGTACGACCTGCTTGACCAAATGAAACCCATACTGCAATCGGCAAAGCCTGCCACCATTTATCGTGCTCTGGATTTTTTGCTGCAACAAGGGCTTATACATCGGGTGGAAAGCCTTAACGCCTTTGTAGGTTGCAGTTGTTCCGGGCAGAAGCACGAGGTGTTGTTGCTTATTTGCATACAGTGCAATGAAGTAGAGGAGAGACTCGGGTTGCTGGTGATGGACGCCGTAGCGCGTGAAGTCGAGGAAGCTGGTTTTACGGAACATCGAAAGGCCATCGAAATTCAAGGCGTTTGTGTAAGCTGTCGAACTTCTCAATGATGTATTGCAATTGATTAATTATATTTTCATGAGTAAAGCTTATGCTATAATGTTATGTTATAACGTTTCTATTTTAGCTGCCTAATCCCCTTTTATATATGCCCATAAGTAGCTTATTTCAAGGGCTTTGCGCAAATTGTAATCTTCTGTCGGTAAAAAAATGCTTTAACAAATGTAATGTTATAACGTTTATTTATAGAGTGTTATCTTTGCCCTGTTTTGCGAGTCGTTTTGTCTTTTTTACACTTTGACGATCTTTAGGAAATGGGTAGCTTCCTGATTGATGCAGTAGTGATATTAAATGTGATAGCAGCGAAGGTATTGCTGCTCTTGATTGGGAGCATTATAAATATGAAGTCGTCTAACCCTGCCATCATTACTGATTTTATAACCATATTAAATGAAACCTTCAGCTTTTTTTCACTTTGTTTCGTTGTTAATTGGCTTAATTGCTTATATTTCAACGTCGTTTGCAGAACCCGTAGATTTAGATGTCATGACCATAAACAGCAGGCCGAGCAATGCTTATCAATCGCCGCAAGCAAGTATATTAGAAGGTGATGAACTGAGATTAAAACAGAATGATACTCTAGGCAAAATGCTGGAAGGGGAATTAGGGGTAAGTAACGCTTCTTATGGGCCAGGTGTCGGTATACCGGTGATTCGCGGTTTTACCGGGTCTCGCGTTCGCATGATACAAAATGGTCTGGGCAGTCATGATGTGTCCAGTTTAAGCCCGGATCATGCGGTTGCGATAGAGCCGATTTTTGCCGAAAGTATTCGTGTATCACGCAGCTCGGAAAACATTCGTTATGGTGGCAATGCCATAGGTGGGATAGTTGAAGTTGAAGATTATCGTATCCCTGAGCGGCGCCAGGATCAACTGTTAAGCGGGTGGCTTGAGAGTCGCTACGATACCAATGGTGATGGCACCCATTCAGCCTTTAGAATGAACCTGGAAAAGGACTGGTTGGGCATGACTATGGGCGGTTTTTATCGGCATCGTAATGATACGCAAATTCCAGGACAAGCCATTGACGAGGGGTTAATTGAACAGCAATTTGGCTTAACCGATATTAATAATACAGAAGGCACCATCCCGAACACCGATAGTGAAAGTTACGGCGGGTTTGCAGGTGTTTCCTGGTTAGGTGAGCAGGCGATGGCGGGTATGTCGGTCAGTTATATCGATAATAAATATGGCGTGCCTGGCAGCACTCATGGTTTGGATCCAAATAATTTGGATGGCCTGGAGTTGATACTGCCGCAACTCGAGAATTTAAGCGGTTTTGAGGATGTTTTGGGAGCGGAGGCCTTATATCCAGATATTCGCATAGACCTACAAAATATCCGCTATGACTTTAAAGGTGAATGGAATGATCCCATAGAAGGTGTACACAACGTACGCTTCCAATATGCTTACGTGGACTACCAGCATACGGAAAGCGAAGGCGGCTCAATTTTTACCACATACAAGAATGATACCGGCGAAGGCCGCGTTGAAATCGACCACCAATTTGGGCAGGATTTTACCGGCACGGCTGGCCTGCAATGGACAGAACAGGATTTTTCTGCATTGGGTATTGAAACCTTTATACCGGAAACGCACAAAAAGGTCTGGGGAATATTCGCTACGCAAAACTATGAATGGAACGATTGGCTCTTTAGTGGAGGCGTTCGTTTTGAACAGACAGCGATTAACCCCGAGGCAGATAGTGTTAGATTACGGGGCAGCGCATTACCTCCGGTCGCTTTACCGGATGAATTGAATTATGACGCGGTATCAGGTTCGATGTCTATCATCTGGAACTTTCTTCCCGATCAAGCGGATGTGCATTTGGGTTTTGATTATGCCCAGCGTTCACCAGATATTCAGGAGCTATTATCATTCGGCCCGCATTTATCAACACGCACCTTTGATATTGGCAATGTTGATTTAAGCAACGAGACCATGAAGCGTATTGAGCTTGGATTTAATTGGCAGTCAGATCGACTGAACTTTAAAGTAAATGGTTTTTATAATTGGGCTGAAGACTTTATCTATCAACAAAACACAGGTTTATTTTACGAAATCGATAATGAAGTGATTCGTCGGCGCTGTGTTAGCGAAGCAGAATGCCTGCCTATTTACGCCTATGACCAACGCGATGCGACGTTTGTGGGCTATGAGGCTGAAGCCACTGTGCCGCTCTTTGAATCGTCTTTTGCCAATGTCTCTTTAACGGTGTTTTCCGATTATGTCCGTGCTCGCTTTAAAGCCGATGATGTGCCTCGTATTCCTCCCTTACGCTATGGCGCGGAAGTGAGCGTTGGAAATTATGTCTGGAATACCAGCTTACGCTTTACGCGTAGCGAGGTGCAGCGCGATAGCGGAGAATACGAGACGGAAACGGCAGGCTACAACCTGTTAAATTTTACGGCCAATTATCTTTGGGATCAATCAGACTGGGGCGAGTTATGGGTCTTTACCAAAGCAACGAATCTATTGAATGAAGACATTCGTAATTCGGTCTCTTTTTTAAGAAACTATGCACCGGAACCGGGGTTTAGTTTTGTCGTAGGCTTTCGAGCAAGTATTTAAATACAACGGACTAATCAAATGATCAGGTTGCAAGACACATTTATTATCAGCATAGCGCCAGCGCTTTGCATCGCTTTGTTACTTTTCTTTACGCCTATAGCAAAAGCAGCTTCCATCCTGCATTTGGATGTTGAGGTCTGGGGTGAGGAGGATGCCTTATTTGCCGGCTATTGCCAAACGCCAGGGGTAAGCGGTTGTGATTTAGAGGGATTAATGACTGAGCTGGGCTTGCCAGAAAACGGCTTACCGATTGAAGGGGCAAGCGGCAAACTTGTTTTTGTGGCTGATTTTCAAGATTTATCCGGCGGTGACTTTAAAACCAAGAACCCGGGTTTTCGTTCCGTTCAAGGTGCCTTATTACCCAGTGAATTGCTCAGTTATCGCGCCCTAGGTCATTTACGTTACTGGGATACAGCACAAGCAGCCTGGGTGCAAGCGCCGGAAGATGTGCAGATCGCACTGTATGGCGGACTTGATGCGCTTGATGGAGTGGCGACCGACTATGCGGCTTGCTCTGGGCAATTGCTTTGTTTTAATGCGGATAATTTTAGTACCGAAAGCAATACCCTTTTTTCCGGTTCAGGTATTTCAGGCAGTCCTGAGCTGGTTGTCGACCTGACCAATCAATCAGGCATTTTACATACACATTTAAGTTTTTTTCTGCAAAACCAGCAAGCTGAAACAGGCGGCCCAACAGGCGCTTATCTGATTGAAATGCAATTATTATCGAATGCACGTTCTACCCCAAGCTTACCGTTCCTGATACTGTTTAATGCCGGTTTGGATGATCAGCAATTATCCGCAGCCATATCGGCTTTGGTGGATCACAGCAATACCAATCCCCCCATTCTACCCGTACCAGAAAGTCCGGTTAACTCTCTCTCTATACTAGGCGATGTTGATCTGGATGGTGATGTGGATCGGATGGATGTGGCCTTGATTTTGTTGGCCGAGCAAAATCAGGATGTGGTGCAGGTTGATAACATTATGTTTGATGTCGATAACGATGGCCTGATTACCCGCGAGGATGCCCATCTTGCTAAAAGCCTATGCAATTTAAGATTATGTCGAATTCCCGAAGCCGGACAAACGGAACCGGTTCAGCAGGTTGCCCTTTATGATCCGGTCACAGGAGAACTGGCCTTAAATGATATTCAGGTCAACACGCAACATTATCAGGTGCTATTACAGCAAACGGGTGAAAATATTTTCACTCTGCAAACATATGATGCTGCCGGGGTACGTTATACCTTGCCGGCACATTATCAAGCCCATAGCGGCTTACTCGAAATACCAGCGTTAACGGTAGATAACCGATATTATCACGTCATTTTACGAAATATCGGAGATTTTAGATTTCAATTGGAAAGCATTGAAAAAATTGAAAATTTACTTCATTTATAAGGAAAACATACCATGTTAAAAAAAGCGATTATTTCATCTTTGTTGATAGCATCCAGCATCACCGCGGTTGCTGCAGAAGACGGTCATTTGCATGCAGGTGACCTACAGCCTTGGCGTATTGGCGCTGAGATTTTTCTCAATAGTGAATTATTTGAGGTTGACTTGGGTGATTTGGGTGGCGGGGCATTCGCAACCGATGACCCGGGCATTGATGTCAACGTTGATAAAGGAGCATTCCAACCAGGCAATTGGCTACAGTTTCAAGCACTGGAGCAACTACAGTTCTGGGATGGCGATGAATGGAGCAGCGCAATGCCAAATGGAGAGCATATCAATATCCTCGATGCTCTGGATAACACTGTTAGCATTGATGGCAATGGCGTGTCCGGCGGCTTTACGGTCATTGGTGAAGTCGATGCTAATGGCGGCTTACACACGCATATTGACTTTTCACTGCTGGATGCCAGTGATCAACTCAACGGCAGTCAAGGTGCTTATCGCATAGAGCTTAAGCTCATTGAATCGGCGGCTAACAGTGAAGTATCGGTGTCCTATGCTGCAAAGCCGGTGGTGATTGTTTTCAATCAAGGGCTGGAAGAAGCAGAATTTGAACATGCAGTCGAAGCATCGGAAGATTCACATGAAGCAGCAGAATATGACGATACGACCGGCATTTTATCCATTCCAGAAGTTGAGGCATTTGGTAAACATTACGAAATTCAGTTAAACAACCAGGGCAATTTCCTTTTTCAATTAATTGAAGCCGATGAAGTATCGGATGATGATGGGCATGCACACGCACATTAGAAGTGTGGTGATTTTGGCCTGAAGGCTAATCAGTTGATGGGCCGGCTAGAGGTAACGGGATTGCGCCCGTTACCTCTGCTACACCATGTGAATTAATCATAATAAAACGGTTTTGCCATGAATTGTAAAATTGCATGTCGTACCCGTTAAAAGTACCGATAATATAGCCTGCTTCAGCTTTTCCCCACATCTTCTGATGTAAGGCTTGAGTAGGCTTTTTTAACTCTGTTTATTTTTCGTGGGGATTACAGCTAAGGCTCTATAATATAATGATATATTATAACATATCATTATAGGGCTACTCTGAGCACTTCTTAAAACTCTAATAAAGGCCACAACAACATGATTCAACAACCTCTTCTCCCCGTCACCGTACTCTCGGGCTTTCTTGGTGCAGGAAAAACAACGGTGCTCAGTCATATTTTAAACAACCGTCAAGGTAAGAAAGTTGCGGTTATCGTTAATGATATGAGCGAGATCAACATTGACGCGGCGATTGTTCAAAACGAAGTTTCTCTCAATCGCAGTGATGAAAAATTGGTGGAAATGAGTAATGGCTGTATTTGTTGCACCTTACGCGAAGATCTATTAATAGAAGTGGGCAAACTGGCAAAAGATCAGCGCTTTGATTACCTGGTGATTGAATCAACAGGTATTTCCGAACCCCTGCCTGTTGCCGAAACGTTCACGTTTGCCGATGAGGACGGCGTTTCATTATCGGATGTGGCAAGGCTGGATACGATGGTAACCGTTGTCGATGCTGTGAATTTTTTGCAGGATTATGAAGAAGCACAATCCCTACAGGAAAAAGGGCAGTCGCTGGGTGAAGACGACCATCGTAGTGTTGCAGACTTGTTGGTTGATCAAGTTGAGTTTGCCGATGTTATTCTGATTAGTAAAACGGATCTGGTCGAATCATCTGATAAAGATCGCCTTATCGCCATTCTCAAAACACTCAATACCCATGCTCAAATTATTCCCATTTCTCATGGCAACGTGGATGTTGATGCGGTATTGAATACCAAGCGGTTCAATTTTGAACGTGCTCAACAAGCGCCTGGCTGGCTTAAAGAGATGCGTGGTGAGCATATTCCAGAGACGGAAGAATACGGTATCAGCAGCTTCGTCTACAATGCTCGCCTCCCGTTTCATCCGCAACGCTTTTTCGAATTGCTGCATGAAGGCGAATGGGATAACGGCATCTTGCTACGTTCCAAAGGCTTCTTCTGGCTGGCCTCGCGACCGGACTGGGCAGGAAGCTGGTCGCAGGCAGGCGGAATGATGCAACATGCCTGCGCGGGTAAATGGTGGGCTTCAATACCTCAAGAACAATGGCCAGAAGAGTATCAACAAGACATCCTTGCCCAATGGGAAGAGCCTTTCGGCGACTGTCGTCAGGAAATTGTGTTCATCGGTCAGCATATCGATGAACACCAGGTTCGACTAGAACTGGATAATTGTTTGTTGAGCAACGAAGAAATGGCTGCCGGTTCAGACATTTGGAAAAACTATCCTGATCAGTTTCCGGTCTGGTTTGAAAATGAAAGTGAACATGAACAGTCTTGATAGCTGGCTATATATTATTGGCATCGAACTGCTAGCGATTTTGGCCTGCGTCTGGCGGTTGAGCCAAGAAGCCAGCATCAAGCGCAGAGTAAGGCAGGGAATCTTGTTAGTACTAGGCTTTATGCTAGCCCATGTCTTCACGCACTTGTTACCCAGTGCTATGGCGTGTTTCATTTTCAGTTCATACCCTCAATCTGCTCTACGAAATCTATGGCATGACACTTTATGACAGCTCTTTTTACCATGAAATTAAATTAAATAAAACGAAACAAATGACTTAATTGTATGAAAGATATAAAAAATATTTTCCGAAACCTCGAAAAAAAGCTGAAGCAGTCAAACTGGTTTGAAGATGACTGGGAAATCTATAACCGTGGTGCATATTTACAGCTTTATAAGTCTAACTGGCACAATCAAAATCAAGGTGGAATACATTTTGAAACGTATATTGAAGCGCCACAAATTAAACAAAAAACGTTTCCAATCTGTATGCACGCAGAAAAGGATTGCCCATCTCAGTCTGAATTTATTCAAAAATTTCTGGAAATAGAGGGAGATCGCATAAAAAGTTGGAAAGGGTATCAGACGGTCGGTAAGGACTACAGTATTTGTCAGCGAACACTGTCGCTCAATTTCAAAAATTTGGAGCAACGAATTTTTGAAGAACTTAACCATCTTCGGCAGCTTGAAGCGGGTGTTGAACAAGCGCTGCGCATGCTTTGATTTCAGGTTTACTTAATTAAGAGCGAAGTAATGTGAGAGCAAAACAGTGAAACGAGATCAAAGTCCTTGTATTGACGTTTGCGAATTCTCAGCGCCTAAGGGATGGTGTTTAGGTTGTGGTCGTACTCGACAAGAATGTCAGAAATGGAAGGAAATGAAGCCCTATGCCAGAAACATCCTTCAGAAGGAGCTCCAAAAAAGGATGTCTCAAATAACAGATAAGCACATTGAATAATTAAGACAGCGTTCAGTCAAGAACAAGAAACAAATTTTCTAAAGACTCATCATATTTCAAGTTTCAAAGGGGCAGTTTGAAAGCCAACAAAATGTTAACTTAACAACAAGTAAGTTGGCTGACTCCTTGGTTTCTAGGCTGTTTATTTTCGTGGGGATTACAGGTAAGGCTTTACAATATTAAATGATATGTTGTAACATTACATTATAGAAATACTCTGAGCACTTCTTAAAATTCCAATAAAGGCCACAACAACATGCTTCAACAACCTCTCCTACCGGTCACTGTGCTTTCGGGCTTTCTTGGCGCAGGAAAAACAACGGTACTCAGTCATATTTTAAACAACCGTCAAGGTAAGAAAGTCGTGGTTATCGTTAATGATATGAGCGAAATAAACATTGACGCGGTGATTGTTCAAAACGAAGTCTCTCTCAATCGCAGTGATGAAAAATTGGTGGAAATGAGTAATGGCTGTATTTGTTGCACCTTACGTGAAGACCCATTCCCAGAGTGGAGGGAGGAGGCATGAGTGCAGTAGTTGCTAGAGACGAGAGTCAACTGCTTGGAATGAAATTACGAGGTAAGGATACACACCCGTTACCGAATGCTATGGCGTTTTTCATTTTCAGTTCGCACCATGAATCTGCTCCACGAAACCGATGGCATGACACTTTATGACAGCTCTTTCCTATGAGGTGATTTTTGGTGCGCTCGCGGCAGGTTTGCTGGTGAGCCTAGTCTCATTCAGTGGCTGGTTCGTTATCGGCTTGTCGGCACAACGATTGCACTCGCTAGTCCCCAATCTGGTAGCACTGGCTGTGGGCGTGTTGCTGGGTGATGCCTTTATTCATCTAATACCTGATGCGGTAACCCGACACGGTTCGGTCAGCGAGGTATGCCTGACTGTGTTGGTCGGTATGTTTGTGTTCTTTATGCTAGAAAAACTGGTGCGCTGGCGGCACGACCACAATACCGATGTAAGCCCAGTCGCCAACGAAATTCTGCCGCTGGCAAAAATGAATTTAATCGGTGATGCCATCCACAATTTCGTCGACGGCATTCTGATTGCGGGTAGTTTTCTGGTCGATCCTGCCTTGGGTTTTACCACTACCATCGCCATCGTCGCCCATGAAATTCCGCAAGAACTGGGCGATGTCGGCGCGTTGCTACGCGGCGGTTTCAAACCCAGACAAGCCGTATTGTTCAATTTTTACTGCTCACTGACCGTGTTACTGGGTGTCATATTCACCTTGCTACTCAGTCAGATGGCCGAGTCTTCGTTGACCTTACTATTGCCGATTGCTGCAGGCGGCTTTATTTATATCGCCGCTTCCGACTTAATTCCAGTGTTGCATGAGCGCTCTAGTCTCATGCAGTTCAGTAGTCAAAGTCTTGCTTTCGCATTGGGTATTGGCTTCATGCAATTTATTGTACTTTTCGAACAGACCTTACTGGTCGCCTAAGGAGTTTTTTTAAAATGTTTGCTCGTATTCCCTTTTTCCAATCGACACCGCCAATGCAAGATTTTTCTGGAATGTTCCATCCGATTAACAGTAAGCTCGACACTAAGGTCGTGGTTTCTGATTATTTCATTGATTTGTCTCGTATTTATGAAGAAGGCGTCAATTTGTGCCAAATCGAGAGGCAATGCCCCTCAAATATTGAGCAATTCGTCTACAACGCCCTGAATGATTGTGGTCATATCGAAATCAGTCAATCAATTGATCCGACAAAGTTCGATTTTACCCAGCTTTGGCCGAAAGCAAGTGCTCTAGCCGGTTATCAGGACTGGATCGATGACCTTATCTTGTTGGTTTCGGCCTTTTGCGAGTTGTTCGGGCGTCAGCAAGCGGGTTTTCGCCTGCGTACCTTGGACAAAGCGATGTGTCCGCGCTTTCATGTTGATCGGGTGCCTGCACGGTTGATCTGCTGCTACGGCGGCATGGGATCTGAATGGTTGCCGGAATATGCGCTTAATCGCCAAAAACTTGGTATGGGGAGTTGCGGACTGCCAGATGCTGAATCAGGGGTAATTGTCGATCCCACTGCGATTCGGAAAATGCCTGCTTATGCGGTAGGTCTGATGAAAGGCGAAGGCTGGGAAGGCAACGAAGGTTATGGTTTGGTACATCGATCACCCACACCCAAGACCGAGCAGCCACGTCGCTTGCTGTTGACTCTAGATATGCTATGAGGACACGATATTGTTAATTAAGTTAAGTGGTGGAATGATTTATGACCCATCGCAAAATTCCCATGGTGAACAACGAGATCTATTCATCCGTGACGGAATAATTATCGCCGATCCTGGACTGAACGCTCGATTTGATGAGGTTTACGATTTGGATGGAAAAATCGTCATGGCAGGTGCTATCGACATTCACAGTCATATCGCGGGTGGCAATGTTAATACGGCGCGTCTGCTGTTACCTGAACAACACCGCAATCACATGGCCCGGCGTTTGAATCATCCCTTTAGCACTGCCAAATGGTCCACCACCGACATCGGCTACCGTTATGCCCGGATGGGAAGGAGGGGTCAGGCCTTACATTTGACATATAGCCATCTATGTTTTAATTTGTAT
>CAYWLM010000090.1:0-10218 GCA_964459125.1 uncultured Methylomonas sp.
ATCAAATATACAGGCCTAATAAAAATGTGCAAGCATAGGATGAAAAAAACCAGTAAAACTCATGCATTATAAAAGTCATTTTCCTGTTCAGGTATAATATAGCGTTTGTTTATCGGCTCATTAAGAGTCATTAATTAGATATCTCTAGGTCATGCTTTAGTCTGCTTATATCGGAGTTTTCGGCATGGCTGGCCAAGAAAAAGCTCGGGGAGCTGATTCAAGAAGGTGGTTTAAATGACTATCAAGCAAGTCAAATAGGTTAAATAATGGAAGTAGCGGCAATTATTGATTCTTTAAATGATGCGCAGCGTGAAGCAGTGTCGGCACCGTCTCGGTCGATGCTGGTTTTGGCAGGCGCAGGCAGTGGCAAAACGCGGGTATTAGTGCATCGGATTGCCTGGCTAATTAAAATTGAGCATATCTCGCCACACAATATATTGGCTGTTACTTTTACCAATAAAGCAGCAAAAGAAATGCGTGGTCGCGTAGAAGACTTGTTAAATATTTCTGCGCGATCCATGTGGATTGGAACCTTTCATGGCCTGGCACATCGTTTATTACGGCAACATAATAAAGCAGCAAAGTTACCGGATACTTTTCAGGTTATTGATTCAGATGACCAGTTACGTTTGATAAAGCGCTTGATGAAGGCCATGAATGTCGATGATAATCGCTGGCCACCAAAGCAGGTGGTCTGGTATATCAATGGTCAAAAAGATGAAGGTATTCGTGCCAGTCATATTCAAGAGAGTGGCGATTTATACCAGCAACAATTATTGCTAATTTATCGTGCCTATGAGGACTTATGTGCACGCTCTGGTTTGGTAGATTTTGCCGAGTTGCTTTTGAAAGCACATGAAACACTACGTGATAATACCGATTTACTAGAGTTTTATCGGGCGCGCTTTAAGTATGTTCATGTCGATGAATTTCAAGACACTAATGCAGTGCAATATGCCTGGTTGCGTTTATTAACCGAAGGACAGGACAATCTTTTTGTCGTAGGTGACGATGACCAGTCGATTTACGGCTGGCGTGGGGCAAAAATTGAAAATATGTATAATTTTCAAAAGCATTACCCCAATCATAAGCTTATTCGTCTGGAACAAAATTATCGTTCGACAGGAAATATTCTTAAAGCCTCTAATGCTCTGATAGCCTGCAATGAGGGGCGTATGGGCAAAGAACTTAGAACTGATGATGCTGATGGAGATTTAATCTCTTTGTATTCTGCTTTCAATGAACAAGATGAAGCGTACTTTGTTGTAGAGCGCATTCGGAAATGGGTCGCCGAAGGAAACTTACGTTCAGATGTTGCTATTTTATATCGATCTAATGCACAATCACGCCAGTTTGAAGAAAAGCTCATGGCGACAGGTACACCTTATCGAGTTTACGGAGGTTTACGTTTCTTTGACCGAATGGAAATTAAAAATGCTTTGGCCTATCTGTTTCTAATGATGCACAAAGATAATGACTCTGCCTTTGAGCGTATTATTAATACGCCTACGCGGGGTGTTGGTGCAAAAACATTGGATGATATACGCCGCTTAGCCAGAGATAGCCAAATTAGCCTGTGGCAGGCAATGCTGGAGTTAATGAAAGCAGGACATTTTACGCCACGCGCTGAAAATGCCTTAAAAGGATTTGTGCTGCTTATTAATAGCCTGGGCGAGCAGTCGGGTGATCTGGAATTATATGAGCAGGTAAAAAATGTTATCGAGAAAAGTGGTTTAATTGAATTTCATAAAAAAGAGAAAGGTGATAAGGGTGAGGCGCGGGTAGAAAACCTGGAAGAATTAGTTAATGCAGCCCGCCAATTTGATTATGATGAAGACAATGAAGAGAACTTTTCAGAGCTAGATTTATTTCTGGCGCATGCCGCACTGGAATCTGGTGATGCACAGGCCGATGATTTTGAAGATTGTGTGCAATTAATGACTTTACACTCGGCAAAAGGTCTTGAATTTCCTATGGTTTTTATGGTGGGTCTAGAAGAAGGCTTATTTCCCTCGCAGCAATCAGTGGATGATATTGGCCGCCTGGAAGAAGAACGGCGCCTGTGTTATGTCGGTATGACACGAGCGATGAAGTTGCTGTATATCTCTTATGCTGAGTCCAGACGGCTATATGGAAAAGAAAATTATCCTCGCCCGTCGCGATTTTTAAAAGAAATTCCCTCTGAACTGCTACAGGAAATTCGATTACGTGCCAATGTGAGTAAGCCAGTTGCGATTAATAAGCAAGCTAACAAAACTATTGGAACGAGTGGACGCTATCAATTAGGTCAACGAGTAAGTCATGTGAAATTTGGTGAAGGCGTGGTTTTACAAGTTGAGGGAGAGGGTGCTCAAGAGCGAGTGCAGATAAATTTTGCCAATGCTGGTATGAAGTGGTTAATGTTGTCTTATGCCAGCTTAGACGTTTTGTGAGCAACGTGTTAGGTAAAACAGGGGCATACCTTGCGGCTTATGTCTAATTTTATCTGGGGTATGTATTGATTATCTATTATCGATTTATTTGCCAGGACTCCTAGCTAAAAGCTGAAATAATAGCATTAATAATCTGCGAATTTATTTTTGTGATTTTTTTGTCCTGTTTTGCACGAGAACTCTCATTGAGAATGCGTGTAGTTTATGGAATAATAGTGAAGTTTTACGTATTGAAGTGCCTCTTGTTTTCGTCTGCCTAGAGAATTAAGAGGGTGAATCTCAACTTGTCTGGGAAACAGGCTTAATGACTATGCAATTTACTATAAAAGAAAGTTTGGATCTTCCGATTACCGGGGCGCCCAAACAAACCATTGAAGAGGGTAATCAGATTTCATCTGTCGCCATCTTGGGAATGGATTATGTGGGTATGAAGCCCAAAATGCTGGTCGCTGAAGGTGATCAGGTAAAATTAGGTCAGGCTCTATTTGAAGATAAAAAGAATCCTGGCGTTATTTTTACAGCACCTGGTGCGGGTACAGTTAAAGCAATTCATCGTGGTGAAAGACGTGTATTGCAATCCGTTGTAATTGAATTAAAAGGTAAGCAGGAAGAGTCATTTCAGGCATATTCTGCCAAAGAACTCTCGAGTTTGACTAGCCAACAAATCACCGAAAATCTGGTTGCCTCAGGACTCTGGACACTGTTTAGAACGCGTCCTTATGGCAAAGTGCCTGCGCTAGATAGCACGCCGCGATCAATCTTTATTACCGCAATTGATACTCGCCCTTTAGCAGCAGACCCAGCGGTTATTATCAATGATCGCAGTGAAGACTTTACTCATGGTTTGGCAGTTGTTGCGCAATTAACTCAAGGTAAGACCTATCTTTGTAAGGCTACGGGTGCTGATATCCCGGTAGGCGATAATACAGCGCTGGAAATTGCTGAATTTTCCGGAGGTCATCCTGCTGGATTGCCTAGTACACATATCCATTTGATTGACCCGGTCAGTATCAATAAAACAGTATGGCATATAGATTATCAGGCCGTTATTGCGATAGGCGCATTATTTACTAGCGGTAAATTAAATGTGCAACGTGTTGTGGCTCTATCTGGCCCGGCTGTTAAAGAACCGCGTTTAGTACGTACTCGTTTTGGTGCAAATACCGATGATTTGGTAAAAGATCAGTTAAATGATAGCGAAAACCGTGTTATTTCGGGCTCTGTGTTATATGGGCATGAAGCGGCGGCCTGGGCATCCTTTTTAGGCGCTTATAGCAATCAGGTTTCTGCCTTGCGTGAAGGCCGCGAACGTGAATTGTTTGGCTGGATCGTTGCAGGTAAAGATAAATATTCAGCATTGAATGTATACACATCAAGTCGTGATCGTGCTTCCGGACGTTTATTTCCTTTAACCACAGATAAAAATGGCTCAAATAGAGCAATTGTTCCTGTGGGTGTGTTTGAGTCTGTTAACCCTTTAGATATTTTACCTACACCTCTGTTAAAAGCGATGGTGGTCGGCGATACCGATCAGGCGCAATTATTAGGGTGTCTGGAGTTAGATGACGAAGATATGTCTTTGTACACATTTGTTGATCCAGGCAAGCATGATTTTGCGCCTGTATTACGCGCAAACTTAACTAAAATTGAGAAGGAAGGCTGATGTCTGCTAGAGATTTTTTAGATAGTATTGAGCCGATCTTTATAAAAGGCGGCAAACTGGAAAGGTATTACGGTCTCTATGAGATGGTCGATACTTTTATCTACACCCCCTCAGATGTAACTCGTGGAACGACCCATGTCCGTGACGGTAATGATCTGAAACGCACTATGACTTTTGTGGTTATTGCGACTTTCTTCTGTATTCTAATGGCCATGTATAACTCAGGTTATCAGGCTAATTTAGCAATGGAAGCGATGGGTTTAACTGAAGCGCAAAGCTGGCGTAGTATTCCAATGGCTATATTCGGGTATAACCCGATGAACCCTCTTTCAAATTTTGTCTATGGCGCATTATTTTTCTTGCCTATTTATATCGTGACGCTTGCTGTCGGTGGTGTATGGGAAGTTTTATTTGCAACAGTACGCGGGCATGAAGTTAATGAAGGCTTTTTAGTTTCTTCCATGTTATACGCCTTGATCCTGCCGCCTGATATGCCTTTATGGCAGGTTGCATTAGGTATTTCTTTCGGTATTGTGATCGGTAAAGAAGTGTTTGGTGGTACAGGTAAAAACTTTCTTAATCCGGCATTAACCGGCCGTGCATTCCTGTTCTTTGCATACCCCGCTGCTATTTCAGGCGATTCTGTCTGGGTGGGTGTTGACGGATATACTGCAGCAACACCTTTAGGTCTGGCTGCACAAGGTGGGATGGATGCGGTTCATAATGCAGGTTATGGCTGGTTTCAGACGTTCATGGGTTTTATGCCGGGTTCGCTAGGCGAAACATCCACCATAGCTATCTTGATTGGTGCGGCGTTCCTACTTTACACGCGTATTGCATCCTACCGGATTATGGGTGGTGTTTTAGCGGGTATGGTGGCGACTTCATTAATGTTTAACATTATTGGCAGTGATACTAATCCAATGTTTGCCATGCCTTTTTATTGGCATCTGACTTTAGGTGGTTTTGCTTTTGGTATGGTGTATATGGCAACTGATCCAGTGTCTGCTGCAATGACTAATAAAGGTCGCTGGATATTTGGTGCGTTAATCGGTGTCATGGTTATATTAGTACGTGTCGTCAATCCTGCTTTCCCGGAAGGCATGATGCTGTCGATTTTATTCGCTAATATGTTTGCACCTGTAATTGATTACTTTGTCGTTCAGGCAAATATTAAGAGAAGGATGAAACGTCATGCCTAACGAAAATATTATGTGTAAGTATTTTGGGCCACTTTGTGAAAAGCTGGATAACTGTGAGCACTATCAAAAATTTGCCAGGTATCGGGATAAAGTTTTAGCTTTAAGTAATGATAGCCTGGAAAAAACCATAGCGGTTGCTTTATCGCTGTGTTTTATTTGTGCAATTCTGGTTTCGTTTGCTGCCGTTGCTTTAAGACCACTGCAAATTGAAAACAAAGCGATGGATATGAAGAAAAATATTCTTGAAGTCGCAGGCTTGTTAGAAGAGGGTACCGATATACATACTGCTTTTGCACAGCAAATTGAAGCTAAATTAGTGGATATGGCTACCGGTGATTATGTTGATGGTGATGTAGAGGTTTACGATCAACGTAAAGCGGCTAAAGATCCCGAGCTAAGCATTGCTTTAAGCAAAGACCAGGACATTGCTAGTATCAAAAAGCGTGCAAAAATTGCTAAAGTTTATTTAGTGAAACAGGGTGATGCAGTTAAATCAATCATTTTACCAGTGCATGGTTATGGTTTATGGTCAACTATGTACGGTTTTCTGGCGCTTGATGCGGATGGTCAAACGGTACAAAGTATTAACTTTTATGATCAGGCTGAAACACCAGGGTTAGGCGGTGAAGTGGTTAATCCTAACTGGCGAGCATTATGGGCCGGCAAAAAAGTCTATGATGAATCAGGTCAGGTAGCTTTAGGCTTGATTAAAGGTGTAGTTGATACATCTAAACCAGGTGCTGAATTTAAAGTAGATGGTTTAGCGGGTGCAACATTGACGAGTGTCGGTGTTACCAATCTTGTTAAGTACTGGATGAGTCGGGAAGGTTTTGCGGCATATCTGGATAAAGTAAGAACTAAAGGTTAGGGGGTTAAAATGAGTGCCGTTATGAATAACGAAACAAAAAAAGTATTGACTGATCCACTGGTCAATAATAACCCGATTACTTTACAAGTATTGGGTATCTGCTCTGCCTTGGCGGTGACATCACAAATGTCCACTTCGCTAATTATGGCAGTTGCATTAACAGCGGTAACTGCATGCTCTAGTGCCGCAATTAGCTCCATTCGAAATCATATTCCAGGTAGTATTCGTATCATTGTGCAAATGACGATTATTGCTTCATTGGTTATCGTTGTAGATCAAGTGTTGAAGGCCTTTGCTTATGAAATCAGTAAGCAATTGTCGGTATTTGTCGGGTTGATTATTACCAACTGTATCGTCATGGGGCGTGCTGAAGCTTATGCCATGAAAAACCCGCCGATGGCGAGTTTTATTGATGGTATCGGTAATGGCTTGGGTTACAGCTTGATTTTAGTGATTGTTGCTTTTTTCAGAGAGTTATTTGGTTCAGGTAAATTACTAGGTATAGATGTTTTTACTTTAACTAAAGATGGTGGCTGGTATGATCCTAATGGCTTAATGCTTTTACCACCCAGTGCATTTTTTATTATTGGCATTATTATCTGGGTTTTCCGTCAATGGAAGCCTGAACAAAATGAAACAGCTGATTTTAAAATTATGTCTATCTCTCATGGTGAAGGAGGACATCACTAATGGAAGCTTATATAAGTTTATTTATTAAGGCGGTTTTCGTAGAAAACCTGGCATTAGCGTTTTTCTTAGGTATGTGTACCTTCCTTGCGGTGTCGAAGAAAATTTCGACAGCAATGGGTTTAGGTGTGGCCGTATTGGTTGTACAGCTAATTACAGTGCCGGTGAATAACATCATTTATCACACGTTACTAAAAGAAGATGCGTTAGCATGGATGGGCATCACCGGTGTTGATCTTAGCTTTTTAGCACTATTAAGCTGTATTGGTATGATTGCAGCTTTAGTACAAATCCTGGAAATGATTTTAGATAAATTCTTTCCTGCTTTGTATCATGCATTAGGCGTATTTTTACCATTGATCACTGTAAACTGTGCGATTTTAGGTGGTAGTTTGTTCATGATTGAACGTGACTATGACTTTGCACAAAGTGTTGTTTACGGCGTTGGTAGTGGTTTCGGCTGGGCATTAGCTATTACTGTGATAGCCGGTGTACGCGAGAAACTTAAATACAGCGATATTCCTAAAGGCCTTGAAGGTCTTGGGATTACATTTATTACTGCAGGTCTGATGTCTTTGGGCTTCATGGCTTTCTCTGGAATCCAACTTTAGGAAGGTAGCGTAATGCTAGAAATTGCATTAGGAATTATTATTTTCACGGCTATCGTGATTGCCCTGGTATTTTTTATTATCGGCGCAAAAAGTCAATTAGTTGCCTCTGGGGATGTTGAAATTCTTATCAATGATGAGAAAAAGATTCATGTTCCAGTGGGTGGTAAATTATTAACCGCATTAGCTGACCATGGCTTATTTGTGCCTTCAGCTTGTGGCGGTGGCGGGACGTGTGCACAATGTAAAGTAAAGATCCATTCAGGTGGTGGTGAAATATTACCCACTGAATTAGGGCATATTACTAAACGTGAAGCGGCAGAAGGAGAGCGTTTATCTTGCCAGGTAGCGGTTAAACACGACATGAACATAGAAGTCGAGGACAGTGTCTTCGGTGTTAAAAAATGGGAATGTACCGTTAAATCTAATCACAATGTGGCAACATTCATTAAAGAGCTAGTCCTGGTTCTACCTGAAGGTGAAGAAATTAACTATCAGGCAGGTGGCTATATTCAGATTGAATGTCCATCACATATTGCGCAATACTCTGATTTTGATATTGAAGAAGAGTTTCGTGATGATTGGAATAAATTCGACTTATGGCGTTATACTTCTAAAGTAAAAGAAGGTGCTTTACGTGCCTATTCAATGGCTTCTTATCCAGAAGAAAAAGAAATCATGTTGAATGTACGAATTGCAACGCCACCGCCAGGTGCTCCTGATTCAGTACCACCAGGTATCATGTCATCGTATATTTTTAACCTGAAACCAGGTGATAAGTGTATTATCTCCGGTCCTTATGGTGAGTTCTACGCGAAAAAGACTGATGCTGAAATGGTCTTTGTTGGCGGTGGTGCGGGTATGGCGCCTATGCGCTCGCATATTTTTGATCAATTGCGTCGCATAAAATCAAAACGTAAAATGTCTTTCTGGTATGGAGCTCGTAGTAAGCGTGAAATGTTCTATGTAGAAGATTTCGATATGCTGGCGCGTGAGAATGATAACTTTGAATGGCATGTTGCCTTGTCTGACGCCCTACCAGAAGATAACTGGGAAGGTTATACAGGTTTTATTCATAATGTCTTGTTTGAAGAGTTTATTAAAAATCATCCAGCACCAGAAGATTGTGAGTTCTATATGTGTGGACCTCCAATCATGAACTCATCAGTGATTAATATGTTGATTGAAAATGGCGTAGAGCCAGAAAATATCATGCTAGATGACTTTGGTGGTTAAATATGTTGTAGAGGTGGGTGCTGCCCACCTTTTATAGTATTGTCATTAGTCGGTATCTTATTCAATTACAAGTGTGTAGGTTGTGATTTTAGTGCGCAAATCTTAAAAGTGAACTAATGCCACAACCTATTATTGTTTTTTAAGATATTTTGAAGAGTACCTGATTAGTTAAATAAATTAATAGCAATTCGAGAAAAAATTACAATGCAAAAAATCATCTCTAAACGAGGATTAAGCTTGGGCTTGATTCTCGTTCTTTTGTTATCAGGCTGTGCAAATAATAGCAATGTCGAGAAATACCCTTTTAACTTTGCAGGGCTCACCATGGGTACTAGCTTCACAGTTAAAGCTAGCCAGTTACCCGCGGGTGTTAAGGTAAATAGACTAGAGAAACTTATCCAGAAACGTCTGGATGAGATTAATCAGCGTCTGTCTACCTATATAAATAATTCAGAGATATCTTTAATTAGTCGTTCTAAAAATCCTGGCCCTATATTTATATCCGGTGAATTAGAAAACGTTTTAATACAAGCTCAGGAAATTAGTAATTTATCAGATGGAGCCTTCGATGTTACAGTAGGTCCGCTGGTTAATTTATGGGGTTTTGGTCCTGATAAAATGGAAAATCAGGTTCCTGCAGATGAAGCAGTTCAACAAGCACTAAAGTATGTAGGATATAAAAACTTAGTCCTGGATGATCGCATAAGAACACTCAGTAAAACATTGCCAGGTGTTGTTATTGATTTGTCTGCATTGGCAAAAGGCTATGCGGTTGATCAGGTTGCAAAAGTATTAGATCGGCAAGGTATCACTGATTATATGGTGGAAATTGGTGGTGAGCTGTATTTAAAAGGGACAAATTTGCAGGGAGAAAACTGGCGTATTGCCATAGAAAAACCTAATGCAGAAAAACGCGAATTACAAAGAATACTTGCTATTACTGATATAGCCATGGCAACATCGGGTGATTACCGGAATTTCTTCGAGCAGGATAGTCAGCGTTTTTCGCATACTATAGATCCCAGAACAGGCTATCCTGTTACTCATAATTTAGTTTCTGTGACGGTTTTAAGCGATACTTCGATGCAAGCTGATGCCTGGGCAACGGCATTAATGGTTTTAGGGCCAGATCAAGGATATAGTATAGCTGAGCAGCAAAACCTGGCGGTGCTGTTTATTGTCAAAACAGAGCAAGGTTTTGTCGAACGTGCAACACCTTTATTTTCTGAGCAAACAAAGATAGAACAATGATATATTTTTTAGTGACATTTGCATTTATGCTCATAGTCATTGTGGTAATGGCTATAGGCGTTATTTTTGGTCGCAATGCAATCAAAGGTTCATGTGGCGGTACGGGTGCCGCAAATTGTATTTGTGTAGAGAAGTGTGATAAAAGAAAGAAAATAGAAGCTGAGGCTGCTACTCCTCCCGGTTAATATTGGCTAAAAAGGATTGAGATAGCAATAGGTTTCCTGATTACCCATAACTCTCAGCTATCTTCGTCATTCCTGCATGCTTTTAG
>CAYWLM010000091.1:0-9933 GCA_964459125.1 uncultured Methylomonas sp.
GGCAAATAGCTGCTCATGGTTGTCGCGCATTTGTGTCATTGCCTGAATTTGTTGCTGTGCGTCAAGGTTAAAAAAGCGTTCTGGCTGGTCTGCTGTATTTTTAATAGGGTAACAGCGATAAGGCGTATTATTTTGACTGCTGATCAGTCCACAGACCTCTTGCTTAGGTGTTTGCTGGGCATGGTGTAACAGGTTTTGTACAATCTTTCTGGGAATTGCAATTTCTTGGGCTTTTTTTGACATGGTAATATTAGTTTGATGGTTGCCATTGCGCGTAACTTATTCGTGGTTGATTTGATAAATCATGCAGGCATTGAATACCCTGATAGTGATGTTCTTGTAATATATTGTGGACACTATGTTTTTGATCAAAGCCATGCTCCAGTATCAGGTATCCGCTATTATTTAGATAGTGCTGACTTTGTTTGCTGATATGTATAATATCTTGCAGGCCTTGTTGTTCGGCAATTAGAGCACATTTTGGCTCAAAGCAAACATCTCCCAAATTTAAATGTGGATCATCTGGTGCGATATACGGGGGATTGGTGACAATAAAATCAAACGATTCTTCTGCAACCTGATCAAACCAGTTGCTGTGTAGAAAACGAATATCCGAGATGTGGTTAAGCTGAGCATTGCGCTGGGCAATTTTCAGAGCTGCTGTGCTATTATCCACTGCTGTTACTCTAAGCCTGGGGCATTCTGCCGCTAGAGTAATGGCGATAATTCCTGAGCCTGTGCCTAAATCAATCAATTTGGCATCAGGTTTATGCCGAATAAGTTGCAGGCAGAGTTCGATCAATGTTTCAGTATCAGGGCGGGGAATTAGGACATTAGAATCTACATAAAAATACCGCGACCAAAATTCTCGTTTGCCAATAATGTAAGCGATAGGCTCACCATGCTGACGTTGTTTAAGTAATTGCTTAAATTGGCTTAATTGCGCCTTATTAAGCAGCTTTTCAGGCCAGGTGCGTAGATAACTGCGATTTTTTTCTAAAACATGGCTAAGTAGTACTTCAACATCTAAGTCAGCTGAGTCTGAAATGTCCAGCAAAGTAAGTGCTGAATTTATTAGTACTGATTGAATATCTTCCATTTTACGGAATTGTTCCTTTTACTGTTTATTCTTTTGGCTTGGTAGGAGCGGGCTTTAGCCGCGAAGGAATAATTAAGTATTCGCGACTAAAGTTCGTTCATTTACCCTTCTTCACCTAGCTGGGTCAGTAATTCAGCCTGGTGCTCATTGATAAGTGGTTGAATAACATGCTCTAGAGCGCCTTGCATAATTTCATCAAGTTTATATAAAGTCAGGTTAATACGGTGGTCGGTCATACGTCCTTGCGGGTAGTTATAAGTGCGAATACGCTCGGAACGGTCACCGCTACCGACTTGTAGTTTTCTATTTTGTGAGTTTTCAGCGTGTTGTTTTTCTTGCTCAGCCGATAGCAGGCGTGATTGCAAGACGGCCATTGCCCGGGCTTTATTTTTGTGCTGGGAGCGTTGGTCCTGACACTCGACTACGGTGCCTGTAGGAAGGTGAGTCAAGCGAATGGCTGAGTCAGTTTTATTGACATGTTGTCCACCTGCGCCTGAGGAGCGGAAGGTGTCAACACGTAAGTCACTTGGATTAATGTCAATATTATCAACTTCCAGAGCTTCAGGCATAATGGCAACGGTACAGGCAGAGGTGTGTACGCGACCTTGAGATTCAGTTTCCGGTACCCGTTGTACGCGGTGCGCGCCTGCTTCAAATTTAAGCTGCGAATAAACATCTTGTCCGGCGATACGTAGGATGATTTCTTTATAACCACCATGTTCGCCACGAGTTTCACTAGTTATTTCTATATTCCAACCCTTATTTTCGGCATAGCGCATATACATGCGAGCTAAATCACCAGAGAAAAGCGCTGCTTCATCACCTCCTGTTCCAGCGCGGATTTCCAGATAAATATTACGATTATCGTTAGGGTCCTGGGGCAATAACAGAATTTGTAATTCGTGTTCAAGCTGCTCCTGTTGCTTTTTTGCATCGGCTATTTCTTCTTTTGCCATATCACGGATTTCAGCATCTTCTTCATTGAGCATTTCCTGAGCGCTAATGATGGTTTCTTCTGCGTCGATGAATTTCTTATAACAGTTTACTAAAGGCGTAATTTGAGCATATTCCTGGCTTAGGGTGCGAAATTTATTTTGGTCACTTTGAACTTCTGGTTGTGAAAGTAGAGCAGCAATTTCATCAAAACGTTCACTCAGGTTTTCTAATTTTGTTTTTATAGAGGCTTTCATTACATGTTTTATAGTTTGAAAATTTCACGGGCTGCTGCAATGAGGTCGTGACGTTCATTTTCGCTTGCTTTTCTTAGCTGGGTGCAGGGTATGTGGGTTAACTTATTGGTTAGCGTATGGGCAAGTTGACGCATAATTTGTTCGGGAGAGCCGCCATTTTGCAGTGAAGCTAGTGCTTTATACAGGCTTTCTTGTTGTAGTTGAGAGGCTTGTTGACGATAATCAACTATAGTTGACTGTACGGTTTGGGCTTTCATCCATGCCAGAAAATGCTCGACATTAGTATCGATAATTTCTTCTGCTTGCTCAGCAGCCTGACGGCGAGAGTTTAAATTGTCACTAATTATATTTTGTAAGTCATCAATAGTATACAGAAAGACATCATTAAGCGTTTCAACTTCTGGCTCAATATCGCGGGGTACAGCCAGATCAACCATGAAAATGGGCTTATGTTTGCGTTTTTTTATCGCACTTTCAACCAGGCCTTTGCCTAAAATAGGTAGTTGGCTGGCTGTCGACGAGACGATAATATCTGCTTCTGCAATATGCAGGGGGAGCTCAGAAAGCGCGATTGCATAGCCATTAAATTGGCTGGCAAGATTATGGGCTTTGTCATATGTTCGGTTGGCAATAATTATTCGACCGATACCATTTTGATGTAGGTGGCGTGCGGTAAGTTCTATTGTTTCACCTGCGCCGATCAGCACGGCAGTTTGTTCGCTTAAATCATCAAAAATTTGTTTGCTAAGCTGGACTGCGGCGAATGCAACGGAGACTGAGCTGGAGCCGATAGCTGTATCGGTGCGCACTTTTTTGGCGGTGGAAAAAGTGTGCTGGAAAAGTTTTCCGAGGTCTTTGCCTAATGTGCCCGCTTGGCTTGCCGTCTGGTAGGCAGTTTTCATTTGCCCTAGGATCTGCGGTTCACCAAGGATCATCGATTCCAGTCCACTAGCAACACGAAAAATATGCCGGATTAATGCATTGTCAGTATGTGCATAAAGATATGGCTTAAATTCAGACTGTTTTAGTTGGCGGTTACGAGAAATCCAGTCGATAACTGAATCTATATCATTATCCTGGGTAGTGCAGTATATTTCAGTGCGATTGCACGTAGAAAGAATGGCTGCTTCGGATATGTGTCGTTGTTGCCATAGGTCTGTGACTGCATCGTATAATATCTCTGTCGGGAATGCCAGGCGCTCCCTGATCGAAACGGGCGCAGTAGTATAATTGATGCCTAGAGCAAGGAGTGTCATTTATGCCAGTTAAATTATGGTTAGCGAAGATACTTATATCATTAGTAACTCCGCATTTTAAGGAATTTTAGCGGGTTAGCCAAATGGAATTAAAAATCAATGTGTTTTAGTGTTGTTAGCAAAAAGAATCTAAGTGCCAGAATAGCCAAAATAGCTTTATTTTTTGTGATTTGTAACTGAGTTATCATGAGAGTGTGTGGACAAAGTGACGACTTATAAATATGCAATACTTCTGCTTATGTTATAAATAGTATATGACCCTTACTGTTGCATTGGCAATTGTAGTATAGAAGCGAAAAGGAGGTCGTATCAATATTTATATTTAATGCGTATAATTTGTTTTATGCATAATTAAAGACCAGTTAAAGTTCGAATGTATGGGTCTGTGCAAAATATTGGTGCCGATAACAACTCAAACCTGAGTCAATTATTTCACAATGGTTTTAGGTCGAATTTTAAGGAAATTTCATAGATGGTTTTAAAAGTAATGATGCTGCTAAGTTTTTTGATACTGTCAGCGTGTGTAACGAAAAATTCCCAAAGTTTAAGTAACCCGCCTGAAAAGGAAAATGAGCCAAAGCTAGTTAGTGGAGAACAGCAGGAAAGAAAAACAGAAATATCGCCTGATGTTTTGTTTTTATTAATGACGGCTGAAATTGCAGGGCAACGTGGGCAATATGATCTGGCTTTGGATGGTTATTTACGAGCATCTGAGCGTGTTAAGGATATAAATGTTATCCAGCGGGCAGCAAAAATTGCATTGTATGTACATGATGATGCGAAATTAAAGCAGGCAGTGGATTTATGGTTAGAGGAAGAGCCGGATAGTCTGGAGGCCCGCTATCTTGTCGCTGTTGCTGCGTTAAAATCAGGCGACCGGCAAGCGGCATTTAATAATATTGAGTTTATTCTGCTTAATGACCCAAGTGATTTTGATGCCCAGGCAATTTCTATAATTAAAAATTTATCTAATCAGCAGAGCATGTCTTTAGCATATCAGGTATTTTCTGATTTAAGTGATAAATATCCAGATAATGCTAGGCTATATTTTATTATGGCGTTAATAGATGTGCAGGTTCATAAAATAAGGCCTGCGCAAACTAACATCTCTCAAGCTTTGCAAATTGAGCCTCAGTGGCAGAAAGCTTTGTTGTTGCAAGCTCAACTCTATATTACGCAAGGAAAGTTTGCTGAAGCGATAGATGTTTTACAGCAGATAAATAAGCTTGAAGAAAATGTACAAATTCAAGAGCAAATAGCGCAGTTATTGATACAGCAAGGGCGTTTTTCTGAAGCAGAAACTATTTTGCAGGATTTGATAAAAAAATACCCTGAAAATAATGAATTGCAGTTTAAGCTGGCATTAGTTTATCTGCAAACTGAGCAGGAAGAATCTGCACGTAATATTTTGCAGGACCTGGTAGCAGATAAAGAATATAAAGATAAAGCTTCATTTTATCTAGGCAGTATGGATGGTAAGGCTAGACGCTATGATGAGGCTTTAGTATGGTTTGACTCAATTGGTATCGGGCCATACAAATATGAAGCAAGTATTAGTTCAATTTTGATTTTAATGGATGCCAGGCGCTATCAGGAAGCAGGGTCAAGATTGAGTAGTTTAAAAACTCAGTTTCCAGAAAAAACCATGGACTTAGTTTTGATTGAAGCGGAAATATACACTCAGCAACATTTATATCAGCAAGGATTTGATATATTGACTGATGCGCTACTAAATGAACCGGATAATAAAAAGATACTTTATGCACGAGCATTAATTGCTGAGAAATTAGGTGAGCTACAAATATTAGAGGATGACCTGAAATATATTCTGGAAAAGGATCCTAATGATGCTAATATTTTAAATGCATTAGGATATACCCTGGTGGATAAAACTACGCGTTATGAAGAAGCGCAAACCTATCTGGATAAAGCGATAGCAATTAAGCCTCATGAGCCTATTATTATGGACAGTTATGGCTGGCTATTATTTAAACTGGGGCGGCTTGAGGAGGCTCGAGAGTATCTTCAGCGCGCATATGATCTGGAGCCTCAGGCCGAAATTGCCGCGCATTTGGTCGAAGTCTTGTGGGCTTTGCAGCAAAGCAGAGAAGCAAAAGCATTACTAAGCAATGCTCTAGCAAAAAATCCAGATGATGCGTCATTATTAGAACTTGAGGCACGTTTATTGAGCGGTAATTAATGCGCGCAAGTGTGTTGTGCTTGATATTGTTGGCTCTAGCGGGTTGTAGCTCTATAAAGACCTATGATGCAAAGCAAGGGCAGCAGCTGAGTCAGCAGCAAAGACTGGATATTGAGCAATGGAATATGCAGGGACGATTGTTGATTAAGAGTGACGAAGTTTTAACGGCTAATATTCAATGGCGGCATACTAAGCAAAAAGATGTTCTGAAGTTATCAGGTGTTTTAGGTATGGGCGCCATGTTTATAGAGCTAAGCGAGCATGAGATTGTATTGTATGATGCGCATGGCGAGAAACAGACTTCAGAGGATATAGATGCGTTTATTGCCCGGCAAATAGGTTTTGTTGTGCCAATAACGGCTTTACGCCGTTGGGTGCTAGGTGCATATTTGCAAGATGAGCCAGTGCGTCAGTTGGGCAATGGCTTTCAACAAATGGGCTGGCTTATCGTTTACGATGAATATATGAAAACCTCAGTTGGTGTTTTGCCGCGCAGAATTAAAGTGACAAAAGAAAATATAAAATTAAAACTGATAGTTGATCAGTGGGAAATAGAATGACTGAGCAAAAAGTTTCGGAGTTAGGCTGGGGAATGCGCTGGCCCGCACCAGCAAAATTAAATTTAATGTTAAGGATAGTAGGGCGGAGAGAGGATGGTTATCATCTACTACAAACAGTGTTTCAAATAATTGATCTAGCAGATAGTTTAAGCTTTAGTAAAACAGAGGATGGTTGTGTTCGCTTAAAAAAGTCTACCCCCGGTGTAAGGGAGGAGGATGATTTGACGGTGCGGGCTGCACTGCTGTTAAAGCAAGAAACCGGATATCAGGGGGGCGTTTGTATAGATATAGAAAAAAAACTTCCAATGGGTGGTGGCTTGGGTGGTGGAAGTTCTGATGCAGCGACTGTTTTAGTGGTTTTAAATCGCTTGTGGCATTTAGGCGTTACTGAGCAGCGCTTAATGGAATTAGGGTTGGCTTTGGGCGCCGATGTGCCGGTTTTTATAAAAGGAACAAGCACTTGGGCAGAAGGTGTTGGAGAAAAACTGACTACGATTGATTTGCCTGATGCTTGGTTTGTAGTGCTCAAACCACAATGTCATGTAGATACGGGAAAAATATTTTCTGCAAATGATTTGACACGAGATAGTAAATCGATCAAAATAGCCGACTTTAACTCAGGGGATAATCAAAATGATTGTTCTGCTGCTGTTAGGAAGCGCTACATTGAAGTAGGGCTAGCTTTGGATATGCTTGGTGAATATGGACAAGCTAGATTGACGGGGACGGGAGCATGCGTTTTTGTTCAGTTTGGTGATCAGCAGTCTGCTCAGGATGTGTATACTAAGTTAGCTTTATGTAATGAAGTGTATATTGCACAAGGATTGGCTATTTCACCGCTGCATAAGCAGATGAGTGAACTCTTTAATATCTAAATTGGGCTGTCGCCAAGCGGTAAGGCACGGGGTTTTGATCTCCGCATACCCAGGTTCGAATCCTGGCAGCCCAGCCATTTATTCTTCCATGAAATCAGATCGGTACTATAGAGGGTGCTCTAAATGAGTAGTGATACTTCAATGATGGTTTTTTCTGGAAATGCCAATAGAGAGCTGTCGGAAGGCATCGTTCGTCGATTGAGCATGCGCCTTGGAATGGCTACGGTAGGTCGCTTTAGTGATGGCGAGGTGACGGTAGAGATTGAAGAGAATGTCAGGGATAAGGATGTTTTTGTTATTCAGCCAACATGTCAGCCAACAAATGAAAATTTGATGGAATTGCTGGTGATGATAGATGCTTTGAAAAGGGCGTCTGCATCAAGAATAACAGCGGTAATGCCGTATTATGGATATTCAAGGCAAGATAGACGATCACGTTCGGCGCGAGTGGCAATTAGTGCCAAGTTGGTAGCTAAAATGGTGGGTGTTGCAGGGGCGGATAGGGCGCTGACCGTTGATTTGCATGCTGATCAGATACAGGGTTTTTTTGATATACCTGTAGATAATGTATATGCGTCGCCATTGTTATTGGGTGATGTGTGGCGTCAGGATTATAAGAATTTAATAGTTGTTTCTCCGGATGTCGGTGGTGTGGTCAGGGCTAGAGCTTTGGCGAAGCGATTGGACGATGCGGATTTGGCAATTATAGACAAGCGTCGACCTATGGCTAATGTGGCAGAGGTGATGCATATAATAGGTGATGTAAGTGGCAAGACTTGTGTCATGATAGACGATTTAGTTGATACGGCTGGTACGCTATGTAGTGCGGCAGTTGCATTAAAAAAGCAGGGCGCCGTTAAGGTGGTTGCTTATTGTACTCACCCTGTGTTGTCGGGTCGTGCAATAGAAAATTTGCGTAACTCGGTTCTGGATGAGTTGATAGTAACAGATACTATTCCGCTAAGTGAAGAGGCGGCAGGTTTTGGAAAGATACGGCAGTTAAGTGTTGCGGATATGTTGGCTGAAACAATTAGAAGGATTGCTGTGGGTGAGTCAGTTAGCTCGCTATATGTTGATTGATGATTTTAAGTTATTGTTTGTTGGGTGTGGAGATTTAGATGTCTAGCGTTTTTGAATTTGATGCTGTAAGTAGAGTGAATGCAGGCACTAGTAGTGCTAAAGCAATTCGTCGTAATGGTAATATTCCTGCTGTAGTTTATGGTGGTTCGTCTGAGCCGGAATTAATTGAGTTAAGTCATAATGAAGTTACTAAAAGACTGGCTAATGAGGCAGTTTATTCGCATATATTGCAGTTGAATGTTGATGGCAAGGTGCAGAATGCTGTTTTAAAAGACATGCATAGACACCCTGCAAAAGATACGATTATGCACATGGACTTTATGCGTGTGATAATGGGTGAGAAATTTAAGACTAATGTGCCATTGCATTTTGTAAATGAAGAAATCTCTCCGGGTATTAAAGAGGGGGGGGTGGTTATGCATTCAATGATTGATGTTGAAATCGAGTGTTTACCTAAGGACTTGCCTGAGTATATAGAGGTTGATTTGTCCGGTTTGGGTATTGGTGATTCGATTCATTTGTCTGAAGTGGTTGTGCCTGCAGGAGTTAGTATTTTATTGCTTGCTCATGATGAGGATCATGATCTGTCCGTGGCTCAGATTATGAAGACTAGAGGTGGTAGCGAAGACGAGGACGATGAGGATGCTGATTCTGATGTAGCTGGCGAGGGGTCGGTTACGGAATAGTGATACGGCTTATTGTTGGCCTGGGGAATCCAGGTCAGAAGTACTCAAAAACCCGGCATAATGCCGGGTTTTTGTTTTTAGATGAGTTGGCCAGGGAGGAGTCTATTGTATTTTCTAAACAGGTGCGTTTTTTTGGTGAGTTGGCTGAGGTGAGTCTGCCAGCAGGTAGATTGTATTTGCTAAAGCCGGGTACGTTCATGAATCGTAGCGGGCAGTCTGTGTCTGCATTAATGAAATATTATAAGATTAAGCCTGATGAAATGCTTGTCGTTCATGATGAGCTGGATTTTGATGTGGGGACTCTAAGGCTAAAAGCGGATGGTGGTCATGGGGGGCATAATGGACTCCGGGATATTATTGCCAGTATTGGTGTAAAGGGCTTTAAGCGTTTGCGCGTTGGGATAGGTCGCCCTAGGCAGGGGATGCCGGTTGCTGATTATGTGTTGTCAGATTTTTCAAAAAGTGATTTACTGCAGATCAAAGATTTGTTTAGTCGGGTTCTCAGGCATGTGCCCCTGCTGCAAAATGGCGACTATGAGACGGTTATGCAGAAATTGCATGCACGTTAAAAAAAATTTATTAATTTGATTGACAAGTAAGGTTAATCTAATCATAATAGCTGTTCTGAACGGAGGGGTTCCCGAGCGGCCAAAGGGATCAGACTGTAAATCTGACGGCTCAGCCTTCGGAGGTTCGAATCCTCCCCCCTCCACCATTCAGAAATGAATTGTGCGGGTGTAGTTCAATGGTAGAACTCCAGCCTTCCAAGCTGATTACGTGGGTTCGATTCCCATCACCCGCTCCAAAAAAATAAGCCCATATAGCTCAGCGGTAGAGCACTTCCTTGGTAAGGAAGAGGTCACCGGTTCAAGTCCAGTTATGGGCTCCAATTATACTGATTGTTGCAAACATTTAATTAAGGTCTTTGAAAGATGGCTAAAGAAAAATTTGAACGTAATAAACCACATGTAAACGTAGGCACAATCG
>CAYWLM010000092.1:0-9812 GCA_964459125.1 uncultured Methylomonas sp.
AACCTGAATCAAAAAGCAGCCGAAGGCAAAATTGATCCTCTAATTGGCCGCGAACTGGAATTAGAGCGCACAATCCAGGTTTTGTGCCGTCGCCGAAAAAATAACCCTTTATTAGTCGGTGAGGCAGGTGTTGGAAAAACTGCCATTGCAGAAGGTCTGGCTAAGAAAATTGTTGAAGAAGATATTCCTGAAATTTTACATGGATGCGTTATTTATTCTCTTGACTTAGGCGCCCTGGTTGCAGGTACAAAATATCGCGGTGACTTTGAAAAGCGTCTTAAAGCTTTAATGAATCAGTTAACTATGGATAGCAAAGCTATTTTATTTATCGATGAAATTCATACTATTATCGGTGCCGGCTCTGCGTCTGGCGGGGTAATGGATGCTTCCAATTTAATTAAGCCTGCTTTAGCCTCTGGGCAATTGCGGTGTATAGGTTCAACAACCTATAAGGAATATAGAGGTATTTTTGAAAAAGACCACGCTTTGGCACGTCGTTTTCAGAAAATAGATGTAATGGAACCAACGGTTGATGAAACATTTATGATTTTGAAAGGTCTGCAAAGTCGTTTTGAAGAACATCATGAACTTAAATATACGCTGGAAAGCTTGCGTGTAGCAGCCGAATTATCAGATAGACACATCAGTGATCGATTTTTACCTGATAAAGCGATAGATGTAATTGACGAAGCAGGCGCAAGACAAAGACTGGTGCCTGATGAACTGCGAAATAATTTGATCGATGCACATGCTATCGAGGAAGTCGTCGCTAAAATTGCAAGAATTCCACCTAAATCTGTGTCTAGCAATGATCAGGATAAATTAAAAAATCTTGATAAAAATCTGAAAATGCTGGTATTTGGTCAAGATGAAGCGATTGACGCTTTATCATCTGCTATAAAATTATCCAGGGCAGGTCTACGAGAAGCGACTAAAACTATTGGCTCTTTTTTATTTGCTGGACCTACAGGTGTCGGTAAAACTGAAGTAACCAAACAATTAGCTAACTTGATGGGAGTAGAGTTAATTCGCTTTGATATGTCTGAGTATATGGAAAGTCATACAGTTTCACGCTTAATTGGAGCTCCTCCAGGTTACGTTGGTTATGATCAAGGTGGTTTATTAACTGAACAGGTGAATAAGCATCCTCATGCAGTATTATTATTAGATGAACTGGAAAAGGCACATCCTGATGTATTTAATCTGCTTTTACAGGTTATGGATCATGGCACATTAACCGATAATAATGGCCGTAAAGCGGACTTTAGAAATATTATTCTGGTGATGACAACGAATGCGGGAGCAGAGGAAGGTAGCCGGGCTTCTATAGGTTTTACCAGGCAAGAACATTCTAGTGATAGCTTGCGTGTCGTGGAAAAGTCATTTTCTCCTGAATTTAGAAACCGCCTGGATACGATTATTCAATTTAAGCCGTTGGATATCGCTATTGTAGGAAATGTTGTTGATAAATTTATTTTTGAACTGGAAACATTATTACTCGAGAAAAATGTAACCTTCAGTCTTGATGCGGAAGCAAGGCTCTGGTTGGCAGAGCACGGATGTGACCCAAAAATGGGGGCGAGACCAATGGCTAGACTGATTCAGGAGAAAATCAAAAAGCCTTTGGCAAACGATTTATTATTCGGAAAACTGGAGCAGGGTGGTCATGTGCATGTGACCGTTCAGAATAAAGAATTAGCATTTGCCATTGAAAGTAAACAACTAAGTCTACCGGAAAATAATTAAATCAGGGGTGATGTGCGTTAAGCGTAAGCTTAGCGCATACGGAATGTAATACGACCTTTTGTTAAATCATAAGGGGTCATTTCTACCTTAACCTTATCGCCAGTCAGGATGCGAATATAATGTTTACGCATTTTGCCAGATATATGCGCCGTTATGACGTGGCCGTTTTCTAGCTCAACTCTAAACATTGTATTCGGGAGGGTTTCGGTAATCGTACCATCCATTTCAATTTGATCTTCTTTTGCCATGTTTCTTGTATTCTCTAAAAATGTCTGTAAATCATTTCAATCATAGCAGATAAATTCCACTAAAGACAGAAATAAAAAGGGCATAGGCAGAAATGACCTGTCTATGCCCTTTATAAACCTATTTAGTCTTCTGTATTAGTTACAGAATTATCAGGTTTTGGTTTTGACTCTGATGCTGTTGTTTTAGCAGCAGAAATACTTTTTTGATAATTTGCTGCGTAAGACTGGCTTTCGGTATTTTTTTCGAAGTTGGCCGGTGCTTCACTTTGTCCTTGTGGTTTCTCGACTTTAGCATTTTCCTGCATAGGCGAAGACGACTCAGGGACCTGATTATCTTCGCCCCCTTGTTTCGCCGCTCTTGGCTTTCTGTTATAGCCTCTACGACTAGGTTTTCGGTTTTGGTTTCTTGGTTTAAGTTCAGTCGCTTCGGAATTACTCTCAGCCGTTTGTGCCATAGGCTCGTTACTTTTTACCTCGGCTGGCTTTTGAATATTGCCGCTGTTATCAGCAGGCTTATTGACTTGCGAGGTGTTACGATCGCGATTACTCGGATTCCTGTTTCTGTTATTTGAATTCCTACGGTTAGCAGGGTTTCTGCGGTTCTTTTGTGACTTGTCGCCCGGAGTTCTGGTCGTTGCCGGTCTTGAACTTTTTTCTGCTGTTGCTTCAGTCGGTTCTTCTGAGGTCTCCTCTGAAGGACCAACGAGTTTATTCCAGAAGCGATTAATCAAGCCAGCCGATGTCTTTTTGTTTTGCACTGGTGCAGGCGCGTCTGGCAAAAATTCTTTAATTGCAGCCTGGTCGGGTTTAGGTGTTTCTTGTCTGGCAAATTCGGGCAATGAGGGGTCTTCCACTTTTATCTGAGTGTAGCTGGCAGACTCTTCTGTACCTTCATCATCTTTTGACTTAATGCGTTCTATATCGTATGCAGGAGTTTCTAAATGTTTACTCGGCAAAACAATAATACGTACATTCAAACGTGATTCAATTTGATCGATAGCAGGGCGTTTTTCATTGAGTAAGAAGGTAGCGCATTCAATCGGCAAATGAGCAATAACTTTATCAGTGCCATTTTTCATTGCTTCTTCTTCAAGGATACGCAAAACAGACAAAGCGACTGATTCAACATTACGAATTTCTCCCTGACCATTACAGCGAGGACAGGTAAGTTGAGTTGTATCACCGAGAGAAGGACGTAATCTTTGACGTGACATCTCTAGCAAACCAAAACGGGAAATACGGCTGGTCTGTACACGAGCACGATCTATCTTTAAGGCATCACGCAATCTGTTTTCGACTTCGCGTTGATTTTTATTAGACAGCATATCAATAAAATCAATAACGAACAGCCCCCCTAAATCACGTAATCTTAACTGCCGTGCAATTTCATCAGCAGCTTCCAGATTAGTATTTAAAGCAGTTTCTTCTATATCACTGCCTTTAGTTGAGCGTGCCGAGTTAATGTCCACTGAAGTAAGGGCTTCGGTGTGATCAATAACAAGCTCACCACCCGATGGAAGAGGGACTTCACGGCTATAAGCAGTTTCGATTTGTGATTCTATCTGATAGCGATTAAACAGTGGCACATCGTCACTGTATAATTTGGCCTTGTTAAGGTAATGCGGCATAACTTGTTTCAGGAAGTTATGCACTAATTTAAAAGAGGACTCCTTATCAATCAGAATTTCATCAATATCTGCACGTAAATGATCACGTAAAGCACGAATAATGACATTGCTTTCCTGGAAAATTAAAAATGGATTGCTTTGTTCTTTAGAGGAGCGATCTATCGCTTCCCATAATTGCAATAAATAGTTCAAGTCCCATTGCAATTCTTCAGTACTTTTACCGCAACCTGCAGTACGCACTATCAGTCCCATATCTTCAGGAACTTCCAGGCCAGCCATTGCATCACGTAATTCATTACGTGTTTCACCTTCAATACGTCGTGAAATTCCGCCAGCTTTAGGGTTATTAGGCATCAAAACCAGATAGGTTCCTGCCAGGCTGATATAAGTTGTTAACGCAGCACCTTTGTTGCCACGTTCTTCTTTTTCAATCTGGACAATGACTTCCTGTCCTTCTCGTAATAAGTCTTTTATTTTTGCACGGCTTAAATTTGGATCGTCTGAATTTACAGCACGAGGTGAAACTTCTTTAAGTGGTAAGAAGCCATGTTTATCAACACCATAGTTAACAAATGCTGCTTCCAGGCTGGGCTCAATGCGGGTAATAATACCTTTATAGATATTAGATTTTTTTTGTTCTTGTGAAGGGTGTTCTATGTCGAAATCATATAGTTTCTGACCATCTACCAATGCGACACGCAGTTCTTCAGGCTGCGACGCGTTGATAAGCATTCTTTTCATTAAATTATCCTTGCTTGATCCTGATGTTCCGTGCAGAAGATAAATAAGACTTTGTAATGCAGCCTGTTAATGGCTATAGAAATAGCTACTAACAACAGACACATTAGACGATCTATTAAAATTCAACTGTGATAGCGCATAGCAAGCTATGAATTATTTCACTACGCAGAAGTCTATAGAAAGACTCAAAGCTTTGGTGTTTATATCATCATACTTCATCGACTGATATTGCATAATGGCAATAGCGATATTATTTGATGGCTTTCAATCAAGTGATAGACTGTTAAGTTGAAAACACATATTCAGGAGCATGGCTAACAGGTATAGTAGCGCTCTACTGGTGTTTATATCTAAAGTTCTTACAGTCTGGATTGATAAGCGAAATACACGGTCTTATCTTATCGTTCGGTCTTTATCAGGTCGAGTATCGCTCGTCATGGGTCGAGCGAAAAAACCCAAAATCTATTTTTTTGCTTTATTATTTAGTGACTATTCACGGGAACAAACGGTTTCTTTATATGTTGTTATGTATTTGAAATGAATAGCAACTCCTAAATATCAAGCCTTGTATAGACAATTAATGTTTCAGTCTATAGCTTGATAATTATAACCTGTTACATTATCAATTGTAATAAACTTATAGAATACCGAAGTAGATTACACTATTATGAGCTTATGAAATTAGAAGATATCAAAGTTATTCCCAAGGTACAGTTAAAAGAAATTACAGATGCACATGAAGGGCAACGTTTAGACAATTTCTTGATAAATTTGCTTAAAGGAGTTCCTAAAAGCCATATTTATCGCATTATACGTAAAGGTGAAGTCCGAATTAATAAAGGACGTTGCGCTGCAAAACGTAAATTAATTATAGGGGATATAGTTAGAATTCCTCCAATAAGAGTCGCTGAAGAAAAACAGCTTATATCCGCACCTGCCTACCTTACTTCTAGCCTTACGCGCGATATATTGTTCGAAGATGACGCTATATTAGTGATTAATAAACCCTCAGGATTTGCAGTGCATGGCGGTTCGGGTATAAGTTCAGGAGTAATAGAGGCGTTACGTGAATTGCGCCCAGATAGCCATTTTCTGGAATTAGTTCATCGCCTGGATCGTGATACTTCAGGGTGTTTGATTATCGCTAAAAAACGCAGTGCATTACGTACTTTGCATGAGTATTTTAGAGGAGATGGTGTCAAAAAGAACTATTTAGCCTTGCTTCATGGCCGCTGGGAGAAGCAAAAATTAATTGTTGACCAGCCCCTGTTAAAAAATATCAGCCAGGGAGGAGAGCGAATGGTGAAAATAAGTTCCTCAGGCAAGCCATCTAAGACTCTGTTTAGGCGTATAGCCTTATATCATGATACTACCTTAGTTGAAGCATCACCTTATACTGGGCGTACTCATCAGATCAGAGTACATGCAGCATGGCTGGGACATGCCATTATTGGAGACGAGCGCTATGGAGAAAATGAAATTAATAAAAAATTTAGACAGCGTGGCTATAAACGACTATTTTTACATGCACATAAATTACAATTTGCGCATCCAGTAAGTGGGGAAGTCCTGAAATTAGTCGCTCCATTACCCGATGATCTGCAAGCCCTGCTAGATAAAGAAAAATAGTTATTGCAGAGCCGCAACGGGTCATCATTTTAGGCATTCTGGCTTGCTCCCTTGATATATTCAATAATGCCCATAAAACTACAGGATCAATCCGTTAATTATTTTCCTTAAATATAGTAAAAAATAACGGTATTATTTACACCAGATAGTAAAATATAACGCAGGAGACATATAGTGAGTGAAAACCAGTGGGACGAATCCCCTAATCAAAAAAAAGACATGAATGCAGGTTGGGAGCGTGAAGTAATAGAAAAACTTGCTTTTGCAGCTGTTACCGAGCAACGCCGCACAAGACGCTGGGGTATTTTCTTTAAAAGTCTAATGTTTGTTTATCTGGCCGCACTCTTAGGCATAGGCATGTATCCATCACTGAAACAAAGTATGGATGATGCAGAAGGTAAAGGACATACTGCGGTAATTAATATCACTGGAGTGATTGCAGAAGACCAAGAAGCAAATGCGGATGCAATTATACAATCCTTACGTAATGCAGTTAAAGATGAAAACACCAAAGGGATTATTTTACATGTGAATAGCCCTGGAGGTAGTCCGGTCCAATCCTCATATGTGTTTAATGAGATCAGAAAAATAAAATCTGAAAATCCGGAATTGCCTATTTTTGCAGTTGCTTCAGATATTTGTGCTTCAGGCTGTTATTTTATTGCTGCCGCCGCGGATAAAATCTACGTTAATCCTTCTAGTCTGGTCGGTTCTATAGGCGTGATTATGGACGGTTTTGGTTTTGTTGATACCATGAAAAAACTCGGCGTGGAGCGTCGCTTAGTCACTGCTGGAGAGCATAAGGCTCTAATGGATCCTTTTTCTCCAGAAAAGGAAAGCGAGAAGCAGTATATGCAGGCAGTACTTGAACAAGTGCATCAGCAATTTATTACGGCGGTAAAAGAAGGTCGTGGTGATCGCTTAAAAATTAATGATGATGTTTTCTCAGGCCTGGTCTGGACTGGAGAGCAAGGAAAAGAACTGGGTTTAGTCGATGGTTTTGGTAATGATGATAGTGTTGCAACTGATATTATTGGCGCTAAAAAACGCGTTGATTTCACCGTTCAGGAACGTTTAATTGATCGTCTTGCCGGGAAAATGGGGGCTTCATTTGCGCAGTCTATAAGCAGTATTGGGCAGCACATAATGTTGCAATAGCGTATCTGCTGAATAAATATTTAAAGAACTTGTGCAATTTTCAGCAAACAAGAAGCTTTTATTACAGATATTGGCTGATGGTAAGTTTCATTCAGGAACAGAATTAGCTGAACAGATTGGCCTTAGTCGATCAGCTATCTGGAAACAGCTTAATGGCCTGGAAGAGCAGGGCATAGCGATAAGCGCCGTTAATGGCAAAGGTTATCGCCTGAATTCTCCACTAGAATTGCTGGATAAGTCACTTATTTATAGCTTGCTGAATATAGAGACCCGGCAATGTCTGTCAGAACTCGAAATTCATGATCAAATAGACTCTACTAATCGCTATCTTGTTGCATTATGTAATGCCAATCCAGAGACTTCTGCTGTTTGTTGTGTGGCTGAACAACAAACAGCAGGCAAAGGTCGGCGCGGCAAGCAGTGGGTTTCTCCTTTTGGTAGTAATATATACGCTTCGATTGCCTGGCAATTTCAAGGTGGTCCGGCGAGTTTATCGAGCTTAAGTCTGGCGATCGGTGTTGCTGTCATTAATGCACTCAAAATACATGGTATTCATGATGCTGGGCTTAAATGGCCCAATGACATCTATTGGCAGCAAAGAAAATTAGGCGGCATTCTAGTCGAAGTATCTGGAGAATCTGATGGGCCCTGTCATGCGGTTATTGGTTTAGGTTTAAACCTATATCTGGCAGAACAAGACGGGGCTCAAATAGAACAGGATTGGGTGACTATCAATGAAATTATGGGTAATTCTCATCAGCTTTCACGCAATCAACTACTCGCAACCCTACTTGAGCAACTTATAGCGGTTACACGTTACTACACCCCAACTTCATTTGCACTGTATCGAGATCAGTGGCGCCAGTTTGACTGTATGCAAGGGCAGCAAGTAAGTCTATTTATGGGTAATACAAAAGTCAATGGAACGGTGTTGGGTATCAATGATGCAGGGCTGTTATTATTACAAACAGAAACAGGACAAACACAAAGTTTTGCCTCTGGAGAAGTGAGTTTCCGTCGTCTATGATACTGATTGATATTGGAAACACACGCATTAAATGGGCGGAGAAAAAAAAAACGGGGAATTTGGGAAAAATGCATGCTATTGTGCATATTCATACTAATATTGATCTGTTACTTGCGGCTGCCTGGCAGCAATTAAGCAAACCAGAAAGTATTTATTTGGCCTGCGTTGGTGCACAAAGCATTAAACAACAAGTCATACACATTGCTTATCAATTATGGCCCGATATCGGCGTACAAGAAATAGCAACACAGAAATATGCACATGGAGTGCGCAATGCCTACCCAAAATACACCAAACTTGGCGTGGATCGCTGGCTCTCAATGCTAGCCGCATATCATTATTACGCTATGCCAGTATGTATAGTATCTTGTGGATCAGCACTAACCTTGGATGTTATTGATGAGCAAGGTCAGCATTTAGGTGGCATGATTATGCCAGGCTTGAATTTGATGCAACAGGCTCTATCTAAAGGGACAGCAAACTTGAACGTTTGCTTGGAGCAATACCCACTGGGCTTGGCAAATGATACACAAGCGGCTATTTATAATGGCAATCTTAATGCCATTAAAGGTTTTATAGAGCAAGGAATGGCGGAATATAGAAAACCTCTGCAATTAATATTAACGGGCGGGGATGCAGAATTTTTGGCTGATAGCTTAAAATTAGCAGCTATAATTGATGCCAGGCTAGTACTTAAAGGTCTGGCTCTAGTCGCTAAAGAGTAAATATATTGTGAAATTTGTTTTTTTCCTGATTCTGTTGATCAATATTGCCTTCTTCCTATGGGAATACCGTAAAGGCGCACCTGACATTTATTTGCCACCGCCAATAGAATATTCAACGCGTGATACCCAGAAAATCATCTTAATAGGTAATCGTCCCGAGATTCCAGAAGAGTTTATTAAGAATTCTGATACCGCTCAAGATCAGCTTGTTAGCAAGCCTGAAAAGCAGCTTGATACTGATAATGAAATTGGGGCAGTCGCTTTTGTTGATCCTAGGCAATTAATTACGTCCAATCAAAGTAAGCTATCAGATATAAATAGTAAAATTGCCGCGACAACTGAGTTTATTGGCCCCGTTTACCAGGAATCTGAGTTAGTCCAGAAACATCAATTTACACGTCCTATAAATGAACAATTTCTGCAAGCTCTAGAGCCAGATAAAACTCAGAGGGAACGGCAATCTGATTCAACGCTGAGCGATGCTGAAAAGCATACTCAAATTCAGGCTGTTGTAGACACTGATAGTGTGGTTGCATGTTTTCAATTAACCAGCAGTGCAACTCAAACAGACTTTATCAGCCAGACAAGTAAGGAAAACAATTATATATTGACATTTGCAGAGCAAGAAATGCCTTATATCAGTAATTATTTAGTGCTTACATTACCAGCTGAGACTTTTCAGCTAGCACAAAACGGACAGGAAACACTTAAACAGCAGGGTATAAAAGATTTATGGATGTTTAAAAAAGGGATATTCAAATGGCGGATTTCACTCGGCTTATTTAGTTCACTGGAAAAAGCAGAGTTTGCAAGAAAGCAATATGCAAAACTAACAACCGAATCGCTAGATGTAGTACCTAAGTAATAACCAAAAAATATTCTAACAAAATCTATGCAAAATTAATGCGGT
>CAYWLM010000093.1:0-9796 GCA_964459125.1 uncultured Methylomonas sp.
AGAAAAATCTCAGGGAAATTTTGTGCCTCCCTAGAATTTATAGCGGATACTATATATCTTTATTCAATCCTGATGCGATACCTAATTCGTGAGATACCCAAGGAGAATCTTTGCTTTTGGCTGACAATATTAGAATCACTGCATCACACTTTTCTATTTCTGATCTTATACGCGCCTGATGCTGTCCTTTATCTTTTTTTAGATTTTTTTCAAATACAAATGAACTGATCTTAATACCTTCAAGATGTTTCGAAACTGCCTCAGCTTTGTTACTTGCATCTGTAGAATAACTAATAAAGGCAGACTTAGATTTTTGCATGATTTATTGTTTCGTCTTTAATATGGCTAACGCCAAGCTCACCAGACGCTGGAGGATATACGAAAGATTCTGACCAAACAGTGAACTTTGATAAACGATAAACTTTCAAAACGAGACGCGCTTCCAGCGGTCAGGTGGAGCGTCTTGTTATGTGGTTATTTTATGAAACTCAGTTTGCCCTTTTGATGATAAACCATAGACCTTTTGACTATATTTTTCAGTCTCAACAACATACCCATGCTCAATTAGTCCAGCTATCTTATTTTTAGTAGACTCAATAGAAAAGCCTGAGTCATGAGAAATATCATCAATATGTCGCCATGCGTACTCAGTTTCCCCAATGACTTTTATGACGGTATTTATTGTTTCATCAGTAATGGTATCAGGCTCAACTGATACAAATTTTGGGAGTACAGCTTCAAATGAAATGCCAGCTTTTGCAAGATATACGTCAATAGAACTTAACTGGTTTTTAAACTTAACCATCCCAGTTTTAAAATTCACTGACTCAATTATTTCAGAGAACAATATAAACATAGATGTTATGAAAAATAAATATATTAAATCAACAAATGCGTCATCTTTTATGACTTTAAATGAAATTAGACCTAATGACCCAAGTGCTCCAGTAACACATAAAATTATTGCTTTTTTATGTGTCGCTTGCATTCCATTTTTATTAGCACTTTGCATCTTTTTCATTCCTATTCATTTTATTTTAGGTTTATTCGGAATACGCTTAAAATATTTTAGATTCGTAATAAACTAGAACATAACGTCGCAATTCACCGGAGGCAAAAAGCATAGTGAGGAACGAACGACGCTTTTTGGCGTCCGCGTGAAATTGCCTTGTTAGATTATTTTTTATTTTGTTACAACAGCAATTATTGTAATTAGTGCTCCGAGAATCGCTGATACTCCTATTACTATGTTTCTTACCTTATCTAGACCTTCTGGTCCGAGCTGCCATAGACTTACTGCAGCTTTTAAAAGGTATTTGCTTGAAATAACGGACAACGAAACAACCAGAGCAGAGCCGATAAAAGTGAATAAAGCAACCAGGGCCAACATAAAAATCAACCTTGGTTCAAAAGGGTCAATCGGAGCGCTACCGGGCCAGACAACTAATGCCCTAGGATCTTGCATATATGCAATAGCTGCAAGAAAATAGAAGAACATGATTGGCGTAATAGCAAGCACTGCTGCTGGCAAATACACTTTATTCACTACATCTAAGAAGGACTTATATCCACTACCTCCGATTGCCATACCGGAAGCAACCACAGTTAACATCCATATTAGAAAGGAATAAGTGATGTTAGATGTTAGTGAAATCGCAATAAGGAATCCTCCAAACAGCGCGACGATTGCTGAGCTTGCGATTTTCTCTGTCAGTGTGTTCATCATGTTTTGAATCTAACATAGTTATTAACACGCATATTTGCCCTGATATCTAGCGTACTCACCGATCAATCAGGCACATACAACAGGATATTAGTATCCTGACTTTTTGACCTGATCACTCCCAGTATTGACCTTTAAATCAAGCAAATTTGCCAGCCTTCCAGCTTATCCTGTCAAATACTTGTATATATTGCTAATATCCTGATAAACAGATACTCTAACAACAAGCTTATGTATTTTATAGTTTATTTTTATATTTATGTCAATTGATAAACCCAAGAACAATTTACTCGATGATGTCCGTGATACTTTACGACGCTTACACTATTCAATTCATACTGAGCGAGCCTATAGTGACTGGATTTTACGCTTTATCAAGTTTCATCATTTACAGGAAAGAGAAACTTTACTTATTGAGCCGGAAAAAAAAGTTGAAGATTTTCTAACCCATTTAGCGGTACAGGCTAATGTGGCTGCTTCCACACAAAATCAGGCTTTTAATGCGTTGGTTTTGTTATACACACGCGTATTGAAGCAGCCTTTAGAGGGTGTGGAAGCTTGCACGTACACGGAAGGAGAAAAGAGTTCCGGAGGTGTTAACACGTGAAGAGGTTAAGCTGGTACTGGCTTTTATGGAAGGAACTCCCGCGCTGGTAGTGAAGATGTTATATGGCTGTGGGCTGCGCATTACCGAAGCTGTGCGGTTGCGGGTGCAAGATATTGACTACGGCTTTAAGCAAGTAACGGTGCGTAATGGTAAAGGACTTTCAGAGAGAGTAACTCCCTTCCCTGAAAGTCTGCAGTCTTTGTTGTCGAACCACTTATTGCGAGTTAAAGCATATCATCAGAGAGATTTGGCGGAGGAGTTTGGTACGGTATATCTGCCACATGCATTAGCACGAAAATTTCCAAATGCTGAAAAAGAGTGGCAATGGCAGTATGTCTTTCCGAGTAGTCGTTTATCGGTAGATCCACGCAGTGGGATTACTCGACGTCACCATATAGACCAATCAGTTGTTAATAAGGCCATTAAGCAGGCAGTACATAAAGCGAGGATTGTAAAAAAGGTCAGTGCGCATACTTTTAGACATAGTTTTGCGACGCATTTATTACAAAGAGGTACTGATATCAGAACTATTCAATCTTTGCTTGGGCACAAGGATTTAGAGACGACAATGATTTATACGCATGTACTCAAGCAGGGTGGTGAAGGCGTGATCAGTCCGCTAGATGACTTAGAGGGAATCGACTAAAGATTGCGAACAATGTCCAATTACCCAACGCTTTTAATGATGCGCTTCGTTCCTCAGCACATCCTACAGGCTAGAAATAAAGCTGGTTTGCCCACTTGATCTCCAATGGATCTTTTACTGCCAGGCAATCTTTACTTTATCGAATCAAGTTTGAGTTAATACATCCAATAACATTGCCCTGCCTCTAAAAACTAATGCACACGCTAACGCCGCCTAAATGACTTTTTGATAGCCTTAGCTCCCCAGCGTAGGCTTGCACAATATTCTTTACAATAGAGAGCCCGATGCCATGTCCCGCGGTTGATTGGTCTGCTCGCATACCACGTTGCAATAGTTCATCTACTTTTTCTGGATTAATCCCTACCCCGTCATCATCAATACTTATCAGCAAATGATTTTTTGTTTGTTCTACCTTTATGACTATCTGTTGATTCGACCACTTAAAGGCATTGTCTAACAGGTTACCCAGCACTTCCATCAGATCACCTTCATCGCCTCTAAATATCAAGCTGCTATCTACATTAACTTGTACTGTTATGGCTTTATCGACATAGACTTTTTGTAATGAATTCAACAAACGGTTGATAGTAGACAATAGATTAACCGCAATACCAAGATTGGTTTCTGTTTTTGTTATCGCCCATTGCAATTGATAATTTACAATAGCATCCATTCTATTGAGTTGTTCTTGCATGATAAGCTTATCTTGTTGCTGTGCATCCGCTTGTAAGCTGACCTGTAAAACAGCTAACGGTGTTTTTAAGCTATGCGCTAAATTTCCCATCGCATCACGATAGCGTATTTTTTGTTGTCTTTCTTGCTTTAAAAGAAGATTAATATTACGCGTAAGCCGCTCAATCTCTTGTGGATACAGCGCTTCTATCTGCTGCTGTTTACCTGTTTCTATACGATTAAGTTCGATACCTACTTTACGTAAAGGTGCAAGCCCCCAACGCAAAATAATGGCCTGGCTACATAATAACAATACTGCCATTGCGATAAGCCAGCCCCATAACGTCGTACGGTAGCGATTAATTTGTCTGGTAAAAGAATGTAAATCTGTGATTACGCTAAAGGTCAACTCGACGCTATCAGCTTGTGTCGTCCAAAGAACGGTATATGCCATAAGATAAAATCCATTATCATCGGCATAGACCTTGCTAAAGGATTTTTCCCCTTGCTTTAATACAGTAGGCTTAGGCAGTGTAATGCCAAGCGACGAGGAAGATTGCCATAAAACTTTGCCAGCTGAGTTGCTGATAGACGCATAAATACCAGAAGCTGGCAGGCCTAATAGTGCATCCAGTTCATTTGAAGGCATAATAACCTGCTGATTTTCAACTTCAGCCGCCGCCATCAGTGCAAATAGCTGGCTGCTCATAGTGTCGCGTAAAGCACTTTCAGTACTATCGAAAAAAGCACGCTCTAAGGCAAAGGCTGTCAGGCAAATAAAAGTCAGCAAGACAATAACTGCACTTAAGTTAATACGTGTAGTAAGAGACATTTTATTGCTGATCATAAAGCGTAAAACGATAGCCACGATTACGCAAAGTTTCTATGGGCTTTAAGCTACCATCTGGATCAAGTTTTTTGCGCAAGCGCCCCATAAGCACTTCAATTACATTACTGTCCCGATCATTATCGTGCGGATACAAATAATCCGCGAGACGACTCTTAGAAACGGCTTCATTAGCGTGACGCATTAAATAATCAAGCATTCGATATTCAAAAGCCGTCACGTCCAATAATTCATTATTTAACCACACTTGCTGGGTAAGTGAGTTTAACTTCAGACCTTGGCAGATAAGCTCTGAAGTCGCCGAACCTGCTGAGCGACGTAACAAGGCTTTTAATCTAGCAAGCAGTTCTTCCATTTGAAATGGCTTGACCAAATAATCATCCGCACCCGCTTCTAGTCCTTCAACTTTCTCTTGCCATCGACTGCGCGCAGTTAATATCAGTACAGGCAAGACCAATCCTTGCTCGCGTAGAGTTTGAATAATCTTTATGCCGCTCATTCCCGGCAGACCTAGATCAATAATAGCCGCATCAACAGGATACTCGGAGGCAAAAAAATAGCCTTCATTGCCATCACTACTTGCATCGACTATATAACTTTCATTTTCTAAGCTTTGCTTAATATAGGCTTGTAAATCAGGATCATCTTCAATCAGCAATATACGCATCAATACCGCCCTTACTTGATTTTTCCACTGCTTACATCAACTTGAATAATTTTCACCTCGCCATTGCCTAGCAATATTTTTACTTGATATGTATCACCCTTGCGCTTTACGCCCAACACTCGTCCCGCATTAACTTGCTGGGCAATGCTGGCAGCCTGTTGCTGGCTGATATTGACGGGAGCCGCATAAATATTACGACTCACCATCAATATAAACACAATACATAGATATTTAATCAAAGTTTTCATTAAGTCAGCCTGATTTGTTCAATCTCTAGAGTTTACACTGAGGTCTTACTCTGGCGCAAAACTCATTTTCATTACCCACGACTGTCAAACCAGATCGAACAGCACGAGATCTATACACCTCGTTTTAATGCAGGCATTAATCACGCAAAAGGAAAGTAAAATTACCACTCTGTAATCCTAATAAAATGCCTGCCGGTTGATAATGATGGTGGCGCTCTCTGTGCCCATGTTTATAAGCATAACGCTCATGATGGCGACTATGTTTATTATAATGACGATACTTATTATCATAATGGCGACTGTGTTTATTATAATGACGGTAATTATCATCATAATGGCGACTGTGTTTATTTTTATAACGGCGCTCATGTTGATGATGAGAGTTACCGTTATAGTGTGCTTTAGACTCATGATTATTCCTATGGCCATGATCCTCTGCCATTGCCATAGTGGGTGATATGCTTAGCATTATTGCAATTAATGCAGTCAATTTTAATTTTGTCATTATTTTCATTTTCTTTCTCCTGGTATCATTGTTAAACGGAGTAATTTTCCGTTATTGATACTTTACCGCGCGAAGACTGAACGAAAGCTGAACAAGAATAATCTATAGCACTCTCTTTTAATTACATTCTCTACAAAACACAATATAATCAGTGCATTAATAATCAGCTTTTCTATATCCCTCAAAGACTATGATTGAAATTGGTCGTTTTAATACTCTAACTATAAAATCTTATAACGGCATGCAGTTACACCTTAATGGTGGCGAACATGGCGATATATTGCTTACTGATAAACAAGTTCCTAGAGACACAAAAGTCGGTGACTCTCTCAATGTGTTTATTTATACCGGCCCAGATGCCGAATTACTGGCAACCTGTAAAAAACCCTTTGTACAAATGGATGGTGTTGCCTGGTTAAGAGTCATATCCATCGGACGTGCCGGTGCTTTTTTAGATTGGGGAATTGCTAAAGATTTATTGGTGCCTTTTGCTGAGCAGGATTACGAACTTGAAGAAGGCGATTATTGTCTTGCTAAAGTATTCATGGATGAACAGCATAGAATTGCCGCATCAACAGAGCTAAATAACTTTATTCTTGATGAAGTCAGCTATTTAAAAGAAGGTGATGAAGTCTCGCTTATTATTGCGAAAAAAACCGATTTAGGCTTTAAAGCAGTAGTAAATGATGCCTTCTGGGGCGTTTTATATTACAACGAAGTTTTCCAACCCCTTAAAGAAGGGCAAAAACTTACCGGCTATATTAAGAAAATCCGTGAAGATAGAAAAGTTGATTTAAGCTTGAATAAAAGCGGCCATACCCATGTTGCTCCTGTCACTGAACAAATCATTAACCGTCTTGAAGAAAATAACGGGCATTTAGATTTATCAGATAAAAGTTCGCCTGAAGAAATTAATGCTACCTTTGGCGTCAGTAAAAAAGTGTTTAAGCATGCAATTGGCGTACTCTATAAAGAAAGACGAATTACTCTGACAAAAACCAGCATTACGCTGAATAAATAAGTGAAAAATTCACACCGTTTGTTTTAATGCGTAAAGAAAATCTAGTGCCTGACGCGGTGTTAACTCATCAGGTACGAGTTTTTCTAATAATTCAATAGCAGGATGCGGCTCGTTAATAGCAAACAAATCTAATTGCGTGCTACCTATCTCTGTCTGCTGTTCTTTATACGCAGTATCCTCTAAGTGTCTCAATTTTAACTTGGCTTGCGCAATTACCGTTTTCGGCACACCCGCTAAAGATGCAACTTGTAAGCCATAGCTTTGGCTTGCAGCGCCCTCTTTTACCGCATGTAAAAAGACAATTTTATCGCCATGCTCCATGGCATCTAAATGCACGTTATGAATCACACTTTGCTCTTCTGGCAAACTGGTCAGTTCAAAATAATGCGTCGCAAATAAAGTAAAAGCATGAATCTCTTTGGCCAGATAGTCGGCACATGCCCAGGCAAGCGATAGGCCATCAAAGGTACTTGTACCCCGGCCTATTTCATCCATCAGGATTAAACTATTTGCCGTGGCATTATGCAAGATATTCGCAGTTTCTGACATTTCCACCATAAAAGTCGAACGCCCACTGGTTAAGTCATCTGAAGCCCCGATCCGAGTAAAAATCTTGTCAATCGGCCCGCATTCTAATTTAGTTGCCGGAGCAAAACATCCTATATGTGCAATTAAGACAATCAATGCCGCCTGGCGCATATAAGTTGATTTCCCCCCCATATTTGGCCCGGTAATAATTAGCATACGGCGTTGATCATTAAAATCTAGATCATTGGCAACAAAGGGTATATCCGATACCTGTTCAACAACCAGATGTCTCCCTGCTGTTATGCTTATTCCTCTTTCTTTACGTAGTACTGGACGAATTAAATTCAAACTACTCGTGCGCTGTGCAAAATTTACCAGCACATCCAGCTCTGCTAGAGCCAGAGCACAGGTTTGTATAGGGATCAGAATTGTAGCAATAGCGTCCAGTAATTCGTCGTAAAGCTTCTTCTCAAAGGCTAAAGACTTTTCCTTGGCGCTCAATACAGTATCTTCAAACTCTTTTAATTCGCTGGTAAAAAATCGCTCTGCATTTTTAAGCGTTTGTTTGCGTATATAAGTATCTGGCACATTATCAGATTGTGAACGTGGAATTTCAATATAATAACCATGTACACGATTATATTTTATTCTTAAGGTTGCTATCCCGGTTTGTTGCTTTTCACGACTTTCCATATCATACAGAAATTGATTGGCATTTTGACTGAGATTACGTAAGTCATCCAATTCCTGGTGATAGCCTGGTGCAATAACGCCACCATCCCGAATCAACACTGGCGGGTTATCGATAATAGCTCGTTGTAATAAGGCTAAAAAATCAGGATGCTCACCAATCCGGATAGCTAACTCATTAATCTGACTACACTCAGAATGTGCGATTTGTCCCTGTAATCCAGGCAAAGCGGCAAAGGTATCGCGTAATACCAGCAAATCACGTGGTCGTGCTGATTTTAAAGCAATGCGCGAACTAACCCGCTCTATATCTCCTACAGCGCGTAAATTTTCACGTACATCCTCATATAAACTATTACTTAATAATGCATCTACACAATCATAGCGATTATTTAATATTGCCTGATCGCGTAATGGCTGGTTAAGCCAACGTCGCAAACAACGACTACCCATCGCTGTAACTGTTTTATCCAGAACCCCAAGCAGAGTATATTGAATTTGTCCAGAAGGATGATAATCCAGTTCTAAATTACGCCGACTGGAAGCATCTAATAAAATACTATCATCACTGCTTTCAACACGAATCCCTTGTATATGGGGCAATGCGCTTTGCTGAGTATCTTTTACATATTGCAATAAACACCCTGCGGCTGAAATACCTGCCGTTAAATGTTCACAGCCAAAGCCTTTCAGGTCATGCGTGTTAAATTGCTTTAATACTAATTTCCTGGCACTGGTTTCCTCAAAATGCCAGGATGGACGTCGGGTTAAGCCTTTACGTTCTTTAAGTATTGCAGGCAATAACCAGTCTTCATTAAATAATAATTCAGCTGGATTTAATCGCTCAATTTCACTCAACAACTCATCAGTAGAGTTAACCTGTAATAATACAAATCGGCCACTGGTCAAATCAAGACAGGCAATGCCATAGACTTTTGCATAGTAGATAGCAACTAATAAATTATCCTTTCGTTCCTCTAATAAAGCCTCCTCAGTCACCGTTCCGGGTGTGACAATACGCACAACCCGACGTTCAACCGGTCCTTTTGATGTGGCAGGATCACCTATCTGTTCACAAATTGCAACCGACTCACCTAACTTCATCAGTTTTGCAATATACCCTTCTGCAGCATGATATGGTAAGCCACACATGGGAATAGGAGACCCGGCAGAATGTCCTCTTGCTGTCAAAGTAATACTTAGAAGCTCGGCAGCCTTTTTGGCATCATCAAAAAATAATTCATAAAAATCTCCCATACGATAAAACACCAAGGTATCTTGATAATCAGCCTTGATACGTAAATATTGCTGCATCATGGGTGTATGAACTATCGGTTGATCGGCTGTCTCTGTCATGAATAATTTTTAGAAATGTACTGGAAACTTTACTTAGGCAAAGATTGCTATATAACTTAGGAATGTATAAAACAACCTTAGACAATCTGTATTTTGTGAGCGTGGATGGACATCCTGCTTTGGGTAAGCAGAAGACCTGAGCTCCTAAGATGTATAGCTATTTTATGCATATTCCATTTTTTCGTTGTTGAATATCTGAGCACTTAGAATTGCATTGTACAACAAAATTATAGGCAAAAAAAAACCCAATCTTTTGGATTGGGTTTTTAAATTAAGAGCTTGGCAA
>CAYWLM010000094.1:0-9638 GCA_964459125.1 uncultured Methylomonas sp.
TGGGATAAAGATAGCCGCAATGCTGTTAAAATTGCTCAACTAGCCGAACAATCAGGTATCGCTGCGCTAACAGTACATGGGCGCACTCGCGCCTGTGCTTTTAAAGGTGCGGCAGAGTACGATACGATTAAAACGGTAAAGGCAGCTGTCTCTATCCCGGTGATTGCAAACGGCGATATCACATCAGTGGAAAAAGCCAGATACGTCCTGGATTACACCTCTGCCGATGCAATTATGATCGGACGTGCAGCACAAGGCCGCCCATGGTTTTTTGAAGAAATTCAACATTATTTACAAACAGGTGAACAGGCGATCCAGACTGATTTGCATAAAATAAAAAATACCTTACAACAGCATCTGGAAGAACTGTATCTATTTTATGGCACACTGAATGGTGTTAGAATAGGCAGAAAACATATCGGCTGGTATTTCGATCATTTAGGCTCGCTGCCCGCTACGATAAAACAAACTATTTACCAGACAAACTCCCCAGAGACCCAACTATCCCTCGTTAGCTCTGCGTTTGACCTTTTCGATTAAATTATGCCACTGAAACATGCCAACAACGCAATGAAGTATAGATACAATGACCACTGCTAATAAGCCCCCCATCCCCTTATCTGCTCAGGTTAGAACAGCTGTTGATCAATACCTTGCTCAGCTAGATGGTCACCAGACTACTGATCTGCTTGCACTGGTGCTAACGGAAGTCGAAAAACCACTATTAGAAGCGACCTTTCAATACTCTGGTTACAACCAGACCAAAACCGCTCAAATTCTTGGTATTAGTCGTAGTACTTTACGTAAAAAGCTAGACCAATATGGCTTATCCTAACTCCCATTATCTTTAGAGATTTTCATGAAAAAAAAAGTTAATCGCGCCTTGATCAGCGTTTCTAACAAAACTGGTATACTTGATTTTTGCCGCGAGCTAGACCAATTAGGCATTGAACTATTATCTACCGGCGGCACAGCGAAATTGTTAGCCGAAAATAATATTAATGTTACCGAAGTATCTGATTACACGGAATTTCCCGAAATGATGGATGGTCGAGTCAAAACCTTACACCCGAAAATTCATGGCGGTATTCTGGGACGCCGCGGCATCGATGATAAAATCATGGAGGATAGTGGTATCAAGCCAATTGATATGGTGATTGTCAATCTTTACCCTTTTGAAGAAACAGTGGCACGGCCTGATTGTGATCTGGCTACAGCGATTGAAAATATTGATATAGGCGGACCTAGCATGATTCGCGCTGCCGCTAAAAATCATAATGATGTTGCTATAGTAGTTGATCCAGACGATTATGCAGCCATTTTAAAAGAACTGCTTAATAATGAAAACCAGTTATCCCAGCAAACGCGTTTTGACCTTGCCCTTAAGAGTTTTGCACACACGGCAAGCTACGATACCGCTATTTCACTTTATTTAGCCAAAGTAAATCAGCAAGCATTTCCTGAGATACTTAACTTGCAATTTACTAAAATTCAAAGTATGCGTTATGGGGAAAACCCACATCAAAACGCCGCTTTCTACCGGGAAAAGTTACCTGCATCAGGCTCCATCGCAGCAGCTAAACAACTGCAAGGTAAAGAGCTTTCCTATAATAATATTGCTGATACTGATGCCGCATTAGAATGCGTAAAATCTTTTGAAAACAAAGCTACCTGCGTAATCGTCAAACATGCTAATCCCTGTGGTGTAGCACAGGCAGACTCCATATTTGATGCCTACGACTTAGCTTATGCCACTGACCCTACTTCATCTTTTGGTGGCATAATCGCGTTTAACCAGGAATTAGACGAGGCAACAGCTGTTGAGATTATTAAACGTCAGTTTGTTGAAGTTATTATTGCACCCACCATTAGCTTGGCAGCACAGAAAGTTCTTGCTGAAAAACAAAATGTTCGTGTCCTGGAGTGTGGACTCTGGAATAGCGGTCATGAGCCTAGCCTGGATTATAAACGCGTTTCTGGAGGCCTGTTAGTACAAGACAAAGATTACGCCATGATCAGTGCGGCAGAAATCAAAGTCGTTAGTAAACGCGTACCGACTGAACAAGAATTAACCGATTTATTATTTGCCTGGAAAGTGGCTAAGTTTGTTAAATCCAATGCCATTGTTTATTGCAAAGACGGACGCACAATCGGTGTTGGCGCAGGCCAGATGAGCCGCGTTTATTCAGCCAAAATTGCCGGCATTAAAGCCGCCGATGAAGGATTGACGGTTCCAGGTTCAGTGATGGCTTCCGACGCCTTCTTCCCTTTCAGAGATGGCCTGGATGCTGCTGCAGAAGCAGGGATTACCGCAGTTATCCAGCCAGGTGGCTCAATGCGCGATGCGGAAGTTATTGCCGCGGCAAATGAGCATAATATCGCCATGGTCTTTACCGGCATGCGTCACTTTAGACATTAAAATATGACCGTAGGGTGGGCAATGCTATTCTGCCCACCTGACATTACAAATAAACCGTAGGGTGGGCAACACTATTCTGCCCACCTGACATTACAAATAAACCGTAGGGTGGGCAACACTTTTTCTGCCCGCCTATTATTGCAAATAGACCGTAGGGTGAGCAACGCTATTCTGCCCACCTGACATTACAAATAGACCGTAGGGTGGGCAACGCTATTCTGCCCACCTGTTATTGCAAATAGTGGGCAGAAAAACATTGCCCGCCCTACATAATTCAAAGCAAATAGTGGGCAGAAAAACCTTGCCCACCCTACATAATTCAAAGTTTATTTATGAAAATTCTTATTGTCGGTAGCGGCGGGCGTGAACATGCACTAGGCTGGAAAGCAAGTCAATCCGCAAAAGTCGAAACAGTTTACGTGGCCCCTGGTAATGCCGGAACTGCTTTAGAAGATAAACTCACTAACATCGACATCCCAGTAGAAAATATCGACGCTTTACTGAATTTTGCGCAACAGGAAAATATCGATTTAACCATTATCGGCCCTGAAGTACCGCTGGTCGCAGGCATAGTCGATGTATTTCAGGCAGCGGGACTAAAATGTTTTGGACCAAGTGCAAAAGCGGCGCAACTGGAAGGCTCCAAAAAGTTCTGTAAAGATTTTATGGCGCGACATAAGATTCCAACTGCCGAATATCAAACCTTTACTGAGCAGGACGCGGCCATAGAATATATTCGGCATAAAGGCGCCCCGATCGTGGTTAAAGCCGATGGCTTGGCAGCGGGCAAAGGCGTTATCGTTGCCCAGACTGAAGCCGAGGCCATCGCAGCAGTCAAAGATATGCTTTCTGGCAATAGCTTTGGCGCAGCGGGCAGTCGTGTAGTAATCGAAGAATTCCTGACCGGTGAAGAAGCGAGTTTTATTGTTATTGCCGATGGTGTACAAGCATTACCCATGGCTAGCTCACAAGATCATAAAGCACGTGATAATGGCGATAAAGGTCCCAATACCGGTGGCATGGGAGCGTATTCCCCTGCCCCGATAGTCACTGATGTAGTCCATCAACGGGTTATGGATGAAGTGATTAACCCAACCTTAAAAGGCATGGCAGACGATGGTATGCCCTATACCGGCTTCCTCTATGCTGGCTTGATGATTTCTCCAGAGGGCGGGCTCAAAGTATTAGAATATAACTGCCGTTTCGGTGATCCTGAAACACAACCGATTATGCTGCGCTTGCAAAGCGATTTAGTCACCTTATGTGAAGCGGCACTGAACCAGGACCTGGCCAATACCCATACACAATGGGATGAGCGCTGTGCACTGGGAGTCGTTCTAGCTGCCGGAGGTTACCCTGATAGCTACCGCAAAGGCGATGTTATCAGTGGCTTACCCGAGACTGAAATGAGTGACAGCAAAGTTTTTCATGCTGGCACCCGTTTAATTGACGGAAAAGTTGTCACCAATGGAGGACGAGTTTTATGTGCCTGTGCCTTAGGTGATACTATTCAAGAAGCGCAACAGAAAGCTTATGCTTTAAGCCACAAAATCACCTGGGATAACGTTTATTATCGTACCGATATAGGCTTTAAAGCCCTCAGATAGTGCCTTGTAGTGTGTAGATTCAGTCTGCCTTAATTAAAATTTCGATATTAGCGGGCTAAAGCCACGCCCTACATGAACAGAAAATACCAACCAGAAACTGTGCCTAAGCTATTACCCATCCCTGCAAATCACGCGCAACGCTTTACCTTACATAATGAGATTCATGCCCGCCCTCCGGTGCCCCTGGAACTCCCAGCAAGCGCAAGCCATCTGGCATTGACACTTAATGAACAGGAAAAATCCCAGGAACGCTTGCACCTGGCAAGCCTATGTCAAAGATTTGCTATCAATCCCCCGCCGATGGGAGCTAGCCATTTTATTACCCGGTTTGATAATTTTCTTTTTCACTGGGAGCAACATGGTGAATTCAGCACCTACAGCTTTTATGTTAACGATGTTAATACTGACTCCCCTTTTGCCAGGCCGGCATTATCTTTTGCGCCGCTTGACTGGCTAGACAAACTGGTTGGCCAGACCATTGTTGCAACACATGCGGTTATTATGCCGGCAAATGATCAGCCAGCGAATCTTGATAATATAGCTCAATATTTTTCTGGCAATACAATTGTGGGTGCAAAAATGACTGGCGGTGATGCAACTGCATTCACTGATTTTCGTATCCATAATGATGGTTTCAGCCGCTTTATTATATTCGATAAAAAACTACAATCTCAGCAAGCCGGGCGATTATTACAACGTCTGTTTGAAATTGAAATTTATCGGGTCATGGCACTGTTAGCCGTTCCCATCTCACATGAACTTGCGCCTAAAGTAAGTGAATACGAACATCGTCTATCGCAAATCACCACGACAATGGCGCAGCCAGATTGTGATGACAGCGTGTTACTGGATCAGATGACACTACTGGCAGCAGAAGTCGAAAGCGATATCTCGCATAGCCAGTTTCGCTTTGGTGCGGCTGCAGCCTATTACAAAATTGTAGAACAACGCATTATTGATATCCGCGAAGAAAAAATACAAGGCATACAAAATATTGGTGAATTTCTAACCAAACGCATGCAACCCGCCATCAGCTCCTGTATATCCACGGCGCAACGCTTCCGCCTGCTCTCAGAAAGAATCAGCAATGCCAGTCAATTACTCCGCACACGCGTTGATATTTCCATAGAACGCCAGAACCAGGCGCTACTCACCTCTATGGATTTACGCGCAAAAATTCAATTACGCTTTCAAGAAACTGTCGAAGGTCTATCTATAGTAGCTATTAGCACTTATATCATCAGCCTGATCCATTCAGCTGCAAAAGCCCTGCTCAGTACTCAATTAATCGATATTAAACCCGACCTGATTTCAGGAATCGCTATCCCCTTCGTATTAGTTATTGTTGCCATAGGCGTACGCCGCCTGCACAAAGTGATTAAAAAAATTGAGTGATACCAAACCCTATTATAACTACGTAAATTATTGATTGCGATTTGGTACTATATTCAGGATAAGTCATTCAAGAACATCATCTTGTCTGGCAGGCCCTTACCGGGCTTTTGTAGATTACTTGTCAATAAATTCGCAATTCGGGACGCTTTTTTCTGGGGTATTTAATTTATACCTAACCCTAATTATTTAACATAGCCGATGAACGCTTACAAAACGCCAGAGCGAAAGAATAAAATAATAAACAAGGCTAATAACATTCCCAGAGAAATATCCAGTAAACATTCCAGGACCTTATGTTTTTTGGCCCCTAACGCAATAAAGATAAACAAGGGGAACATCCCCATGAGATAGCGAGGCCCACTGAGTAACCAAGTAGGTGAATAGGATATAACCAGGTAACACAAACTATAAATAATGTAGGAGCAAGGTACCCGGCGCATTGAGCTCATAATTAAAGCGACTGCGGCAAAAAAACCTATCAAGGTTGGCCACCAAGTGCCCATCGCCAAATTATGATTGTCACTCTGGATACGATTAAAAATACCGGCTAAATTGTGCGCAAAGTAACCAAATCCTTGGTACCAGTTTTCTTGTTGATACACGAGAAATCGAAACCAATCACCCGATACCCATTTATTTAACAGCAGATAAATCAAGATCCCTGTCGGAATAAGGCTTGCTGCCAATAACTTCGGCAGTGCAAATATCACTCTTTGACGCCAGTTGCTCGGCCATTGCCCTTGATGCTGACGCACGATTTCATACAACATCGGAGCTAACAATAATACCCCTTGATTACGCGTTAATGCTGCCAATAAACCAAAGCCGCCAGCCAACCACCAATAACCTTGCCTCATGTAATAAAAACAGGCGATGCTCATTAATAGGAAGGTACTTTCGGTGTAGACAATCGCAGTAAAAAAAGAAAAAGGAAATAATAATAAATACTTCACTGCCCGCCATGCTGTCTCTTCATCATTAAACTCAAGCAACATCAGTTTAAAAAGTAAAAAGCACGACAACACCAAATTGACCAGGGATACCGCTACACCCGCATAAAATGTATCAGCAATAAAACCTTTCATTAGCGCCATTAGGCTTGGATATAAGGGGTAAAAAACCAATAAATAACGGTCTTGTCCCTCACCGACATAACCGTTATCCGCTAGGTTAATGTAGTGGTAACTATCCCAGCGCAACCAGATATGCCTAAATAAATCAGCGAAATCACCGCCATTATCGTTAATCGCACGATAGGCCAAATAAGCCACCATATAGACAATTAACCGACTCAGCAGTACCAGCACCGTAATCTGTAACAACCAATTAACGTTTTGTTGCCATCCTTTGGCGATTGCATGTTTGGCATTGAGTATGGATTGATTGCCCATTTGCCCTGCGTAGCCGAACCCTCCTAGCTGCTTAAGGGCAATCACACAGACACATAAAAAGCAGAGCCAAACCAGATAAACGCTAAGCAGCCCTATCCCGTATTCTAATGTCATAAATATTTACCAAGATTAACTGAGATCATATTAACTGGGGTCAGGTAAAAATTAAATGCTAAGGCCAGCTTCGTAAGCAGCAATCAAGACCATGAATATGTACTCGCGTTATCTTCTAGCTGGAGAAGTAAAACCGAAGTGAACAAACGTCACTACTTTAGCTAACATAAAAAAGTAAATCTAATCGTGATGCGTGTAGTGCATGTTAGCAGTAGTAAAAATAACATAGTTTTTTGTTTCTTTTATGACCGGAAAACTGTCTCGAAATAAAGCATCATTGGCGCCCATCTCTTTGCGCGCTTGACTATCAATAATGACATATTGAATACCATATTGCTTAATTAAATCCTTATTCGCTGTCCTGTATATTTTCATCATATCTTGTTCAATAGGATAATAATTATAACCGTGTGACCAGAGCCAACCAGTATATGTGATGATTGCCTGGCGTCCGGTTAAATTAAATAACCAGTGGTTATGTTTATTACTGATTAACCATTTGGCATCAATGGGTGTTGCCTTTTTCACCCATTCAGCAAGTTCTAATTCCTCCTGGGTATACATAGTAAATGTGTGTAAATCCACTCTTGCCGTGTAATAAACATCCAGTATTCCTGCAGACAAAATGCAGCCAATTGTGAGTGCTAATAAAGTAATTCGTATTAATTTTAAAGTGTTATAAAACGGTTGTTTAGTTGCAGAAACACGCAGCTGGGTAGTGATAGAATCAATTGTATTGCTGATTTTATCTAATATTGTATTCATACTTACCTGGTTTGTTGTGCTGTCGCGATGTAGCATTTGCGAATGTACAATACTTAAATTCTGTTTCACGTCATATAAAGTCGATTCTAATTGCGTGGTGTAGGCAGTTTCCGTAGGACTGAATAGACTTTTAAGATAAAGCAGTATTCTAGTGATGAAAATACTGATAAGCCCATTTTCATGAAATAATAAATAAATGCTATAAGCGGCTAGCCCACTAAAAAAAATACTCGACCAAATGATAAGCTTGGTATTATCCCAGATCCACGGCTGGGTAAGTATTAAATTAAGTACAATAAATAAAATAAAGCCGGGTAAAAATACCAGTAAAATTTGCCATTTTTTTCGCGTAGAGCCCTGTTGAATAACTAGAAAAACAAGGGCGAAAAAAGCAAGGAAAGGAACCAGAGTCCAGTTACGGAACCAGAAAGAAAACCAGTTTATATTAAACTCTTTTGCATACCAGCCAGGGTACCATTTAAAAAAATGACTATCTATATGTCCAAAAAAGAACTGGTTTAAAATAGGCAAAGCGATCAAGCTAGATAGTCCTATAATTACTAGCCAGTGCATTATTCGTTGCTTTAGCGCTAGCACAGGAGTTCTGACCAGGTCGGCAAATAGCCAGCAACTTAATATGACAAAGGACGCTAGAAATGAATGTGTATGGATGATCGGCAAAAATCCTAATAACACACTGGCAATAATATTTAAACCAATTTTAGGGGGGCGATTTGTTTCCTGCAGTAATTGAAATGAATGCAAGATCAGTGTCAAAGCAGCAAGTGTTACTCCAAACCCCATGGTAAATGCACGTTGTGGAATAACCATGCTGCTAATTACCGAGATCCATTTAATATGTTCAGGCTCAAGATGCGTATATTCATGGAGTGGGTTTAATAAGTTTGAAAGGGGCTGAGACGCATGCAAAACATCAAGCATATAATAATAAAATCCAACGCCACCATTAAATAGAAAAATACAACTAGCTAATAAGCTAATATAACGATGTTTTAACAATACGCGAAAGAAAATATAGACAGCAGCAACCAGAAGCAGGGAAAAAATAAAACTTGGTATAACAAACGCATTAAAAAAAGGTACACCCAATTTTACAAGCAGCGCGGAAATTAAATTTGTGGCAAAAGGATAGCTGAATTTTTCACCAAGCATTAATGGGCTGGTGTCAAGAATAAGGTCGCGATAAGCCATGGCCGAGCCCATAGTAAAATGTACTGCCCAATCGCCCCACATATTTACATGGCCGGCGAGCATATTGCCCTGCTCGTCTATGGTGATAGATTGCCACCAAAAAATCGAAAAATAAACAGTCCAGAAAATAAAAAAGAGCCATTCCCATAGGGATGGTCCATGTTTATTTTCTGGACTGTTATTTAGCAGTGGAATGTAATATTTTATATGCATTAACGCCACCCAGGAAAAACACTAAAAATCAGATCACCAATGATTGCGCTGTTTTGCGCTCCTAAAGTCACCGGTAACAAAAAGAAAAAAGCAATAAGTGATAAGGCAAGATAGGTATATACACTAACCCGCTGCTTAAAAAATGACGCATTACGAAACCAGCCTATATAGTCTAGCCATAGTACGGCAAATAAAAGCGAAAAAAGTAATGGCGTAAAGTAGTGGTAGAGAAATAATGCACGAGGGACAAATGCTAACGGGCAAAGTGCCATTAAATAACCCGCTAAAGGGAACCAGAACATAGGTGTGCTTTTAGCAGCCCCGGATTCTGTCGAAATGGATAAATCACTGACCCTCATTATCAGCAAGGTAATAACTCCAACAAGTAAAAATACACTGGAAAACCACCAAACAAACGGATTACCAATTAAGTAGATCACTTTATCAGGCGCTGACCAATAGTAAACAGGGGTATGCATAAACGGCCAACCCCACCAGTAACTTGCATCGATATGTGTGGCA
>CAYWLM010000095.1:0-9564 GCA_964459125.1 uncultured Methylomonas sp.
CCTAAAATCAATACATGGCAATCAGACTGGATCAGCTGCTTAGCAATCAGTGCATAGTTTTCAGTTGGCCAGCGCTTTGCCGGGCCAAATTCAGCGCCCGGCATCAGTGCAATGACAGGCTTATGCTGTGTAATATTTAATTGCTGTAGCCAGTTTGTTGCATTGTTTTTATCAACAACTAGCCGGGGCTTTGGAATAGCATTTAATTCGAGCACAGGTGCAGAAGAATCTAAACCTAGTGCAACATAACGCTGCACCATATAAGGAAGTTTTTTAGTATCTAATTTGCGTCTGTCATTTAATAAGCCATAGCGCATTTCCCCAAGAAAACCGGTGCGTCTGGTTGCGCCGCTCCAGTAGCCATTTAAGGCAGACTTCCAGGTAACCGGCATAGTAATAGCCCAGTCATAATGTTTATCTTTAATGCAATCTGCTATATCCCGGCGAGCTTGCCAACTAAACTTTCCGCGTTGAACTGCAATTTTGTAATGCATATTTACTTCCGGCATACGCTTTAATAAATCATAGGGCCAGGGAGGTGCAATCACATCTAGGGTCATATCAGGGTATTGCTGATGTAGCACTTTAAAAAGAGTCTGTGCCATGACCATATCACCGACCCAGGCGGGAGAAAAAACAAGAATATTCATAAGTTTAAGTCGCGTACTTTGGCAATAAGCTGTTCAACAGAGATTAACTGCATGGCTTCTAAACTGGGTATTTTCTTTTGCCAGGGTAGTTTAGATGCAGGCTTGTGCATAAAGGTCCGGGCGGCTTGATCATAGAGATTGATACAGTTATCTAATTGATTATAAGGCCCAATATATTCAGGTCGGGTCACGGCATAAAGGCCAATCACCGGTGTACCCATGGCATTCGCCAGATGCAGCGGGCCTGTGTCGGGAGAGATAAGCAGGGACACCTGTTTAAGAATTGCGGCCAGCTGAGTCAACGTAGTTTGTCCTATCAAGTTAAGACAAGGTACTTGCGCTTGTTGTTCGATCTGCTGACCAAAGGCAACTTCTTTGCTACCGGGGCCACCAGTTAATACAATAGGTCTGTCGGGATAAAGCGTGTGCAAATTATCGATTAGACTAATATAAGCTTCTGCATGCCAGGTTTTTTCTTGTGTAGAAGCCATGGGGTTAATGGCGATCCACTGTCTATGCGCTTGTAATTTATCAACTGCCCAGTTGATATCAGTGTCGCTAACAGGCAGGTTTAAATCATCCGCTGTTATGTTTATCTGTTGATTGATACCTGCAAATTTTTGCGCTAATGCAAAAAAAATCTCAACCTGATGTAAGTGCCTGGGTAAATCATAGGCCGTATCGATAAAAAAATGATGACCTTCACGAGAATAAGGCGCGCCAAATCCGCTTTTATGCTCCGCAGGTAATAGCGCCATCAGCATATTACTGACAAAACTGGTCTGGAAACTAATTAATTGCCCCGTATTTTTATTCTGCCACTGTTTTTTGATCCGCCAATAATCTCCTAATGATTTAGGTTTGTCTATAGGGACCACATTCACGTCTGTAACTTGTGCCAATAAACTGGCAATCGGCCTGTCAATTAACCAATCGATGTGTGTCTCAGGAAACTGTTTTTTCAGCAGGCGCACTGCTGGTAATAACATCAACACATCGCCTATCGCGGAAAGTCGAAGCAGTGTTATTTTAGAGGGAGGTACTGTATTATTGCTCATGCATGATTACTTACAGTAAAAAGATCCACTGATTTTAGCACTCTCGATTCCGAGTGCAAAATCAAATCAGTTTATCGGGATATGGGCGAGTCACCTGTTTCCCTGAACCCTCACTTATAAAACCAATGGAACACGATTATTTACTCAAGCTTCGCCAGCATCCGACCTGGCGCTTATTATGTGCCGATAATTCAGCCTTGATTATCAGCTTTTTCTATCGTGTCTTTATTCAACCCAATTGCCGTTCATTAAAACAAAGCGAATTAACGGAAAAGCTGGAAGACACTTTATTTCATCTGCGCCAGATTCATAAAGATAAATACCCGAAAACCGCGAAAGCTTATTTAACGGACTGGGCTAGCGGTGAAAATGCGTTTTTGCGCAAATATTATGCAGAAAACAGTGACGAACCAGAGTTTGATTTAACGCCGTCCAGTGAAAAGTCTATTGAATGGTTACGTAGCCTGGAGCAAAAACAGTTTATTGGTACCGAATCGCGTTTATTAACTGTTTTTGAATTACTGGAAACGATTTTACAAACCACGCAAACTGATCCACTACAGCGTATTGCCGAATTAGAGTCACAAAAAGCCGAGATTGAAGCGGAAATAGCCCGCTTACAACAAGGCGAGGTCATTAGTTATGATCCGCGCCAGGTCAAAGAACGCTTTTATCAACTGGAAGAAACAGCGCGCAGTTTATTAATGGACTTTCGCCAGGTAGAAGAAAATTTTCGCCAGCTTGACCGCAGTACCCGTGAAAAAATCGCGACTAGTAATAAGAACAAAGGCGAATTGCTGGATGATATTTTTGGCGAACAGGATGATATTGGAGATTCAGATCAGGGCAAAAGTTTTCAAGCGTTTTGGGGCTTGTTAATGTCGCCCGCTAAACAGGAAGAATTTAATGATTTGATTCAAAAAGTGCTGGCTTTGGAAGAGGTACAAAGCTGCGAGCCGGATGAGTTATTGCCAAAAATGAAATATCACTTATTAGAAGCAGGCGAGAAAGTTCAGCGCACTAGTTCCAGTCTGGTTGAGCAATTACGTCGATATCTGGATGATCAGGTCTGGTTAGAAAATAAGCGTATTATGTCGATTATTCACGAAATTGAAAAAGCTGCGATTAGCATTAAACAAACCCCACCTAAAGACAAAGACTTTGCCTGTTTAGATGATACCAAAGCGCAGATTGAATTGCCGGTTTCACGTACTTTATTTCGCCCGCCTAGCCGGCCAGTTATTTGCACAGAAAAATTAACCACCGGCACAGCAAAATTTAACAGCGATTTACTGTATACCCAGCATTATGTCGATACTGCCGTATTGCAGGCACGTATTAACAAAGCTCTGCAAAATCAACGGCAAATAACCTTACTGGAAATCTGTCAGCAACATCCTTTAGAAAAAGGCCTCAGTGAATTAATCGCCTATATGAATCTTGCCTGTCAGGATAATACTCATGCTGTTATAAATGACCAGCAGGAAGATGTGATTGGCTGGCGTAATGCACAAGGCATAGATAAATCAGTGCAAATGCCCCGTGTTGTTTTTACCCGGCATTAATGTTCAATTAACTGGAAATTTGAAAAATACAAACTATGACTGAAGCAGAGCACCAACCCAGTATTTCCCCAATTATTATTCACTTGCTCAAAGGTATTTTATTCAGGAATCAGCAACCATTACTGTGGAACGACTTACTCGCATTACAGACGCAGATTTTAGATTATGTCAAAGTACTGGGTCTGGATTTAAAAATTGATGATAGCGAAGGTTATGCCTGGCTAGTGCAGGTCGTGCCTGATGAAGAAGAAAGCAATCCATTACCGCGGTTAATTGCCCGCCGCCCGTTAAGCTATCCGATGAGTTTATTATGCGTACTTCTGCGTAAAAAAATGGCGGAAGCAGATGCCTCGGGCGCAGAAACCCGGGTGATCGTTTCGCGGCAGGATATTATCAATGACATGCTGGTGTTTATGCCCGAGAAAAGTAACGAGGCACAAATTACCGCATCAATTAATGCCACTATTAATAAAGTTGCCGAATTAGGCTTTTTACGCAAATTAAAAAATGATAACGAAAGCCTGGAAATTCAGCGCATTATCAGCGCACTGGTCGATGCCGACTGGACTGCAGATTTTAAAGAGAAATTAGCCATTTACCAAGAGTATGCGCATGGAGCAGAGTAAATTAGAAATGAGTATTGATACCAAGTTAGCGGGTTTTAGATTACAACGTTTTGAGCTGTTCAATTGGGGAACCTTTGATAAGCATATCTGGCATATTAATCCGCAAGGTGAAAATGCCTTATTAACCGGCGATATAGGCTCGGGAAAATCCACCGTGGTCGATGCACTGACCACCCTATTAGTACCAACGCAAAAAATCACTTACAACAAAGCGGCGGGGGCCGAAGCTAAAGAGCGTAATTTGACCTCTTATGTGCGCGGCCATTATAAAAGTGAAAAAGACGCGGAAAATCTGGCGGCTAAACAGGTGGCTTTGCGTGATACCAATAACTACAGCGTTTTGCTTGGGTATTTTTATAATGCCGGCTATGATGCGCATGTCACTTTAGCACAGGTTTTCTGGTGTAAAGAAGATCAGAATCAGCCCGCGCGGATTTACTTAATCAGCAATGAAGCACTCAGTATTACCGAACATTTCTCCCAGTTTGGCAATGATATTCTGGATTTGAAAAAGCGCTTAAAGCGGCGGCCATCGGTACAGCTCTTTGAATCATTTAAAGACTATTCTGCCGAATTTCGCCGACGTTTGGGCATAGAAAGCGAGCAGGCTTTAGAGTTACTATATCAAACCGTATCGATGAAAGCAGTCGGCAACCTTACCGATTTTGTGCGTTCGCATATGCTTGAAGAGCCGCCAGTGCAAGAACGCATTACCTCGATTTGCCGCGAATTTGATAACCTGAATCGTGCGCATGAGGCGATATTAAAGGCCAAAGCACAGTTAAGTTTATTAAAGCCAATGCTCAGCAATTATGCCGAGCATCAACGCCACGAACAGCAACATAGCGGTAACACCCGCTGCCGCGACGCCTTAGATGCCTTTTTTGCGCAGCATAAAGCAGCGTTACTCAAAGAGCGTATCGCCAGACGGCAGACTGAACATGAAAAACTACAGCAGCGTTTAGCTCGACAACACACTGAACTTATTGAAACGCGTGAACATCAGCAACAGCTAAAACAAAGCATTGAGGACAATGGCGGACGGCGTTTAGATATTATTCGCGCTGAAGTGCAACGCCTGGGAAGCGCGCAACAACAGAAAAAACAACAGGCTGCGCGTTATCAGAGTTTTTGTGAGCAACTGGCATTGTCACTGGCATCAGACAGCGATAGTTTTCATGATAACCGTTTGCTAGCCGAGCAGAAACAGCAACAGGTTGAAGCCGAGCAAAACCAGATTGATAAGCAAAAGATTGATGTCACCATTGCGCGTAATCAATTTAATGAACAAGCAACCCAACTGCAAGAAGAGTTGCAATCCTTACAAGCACGGCAAAGCAACATCCCGTTAAATAACTTACGCATTCGTCAACAACTGGCGGAAACCATTGGTATCGCCGCCGAAGAATTACCGTTTATTGGCGAACTGTTAAAAGTCGATGAAACGGAAAACCTGTGGGAAGGCGCTATTGAGCGGGTGATGAATAACTTTGGCCTCAGTTTATTGGTTTCTGAGACGCATTATCAAAAAGTAGCGCATTATGTCGAGAAAACCCATTTAAAAGGGCGTTTAGTTTATTTTCGGGTTAACGAGCAACAAGCTGAACGCTTTGACACACCTGCAAGTGCCTCCTTATATCATAAAGTGCGCATTAAAACTGACAGCCCGTTTTATGACTGGCTAGCCAAGCAAATTGCCGAGCGTTTTGATTATTATTGCGCCGAAAATCTTGAAGATTTCAGACGCCAACCCAAAGCCATCACCCAGCAAGGACAAATGAAAAGCGGTGGCTCACGCCATGAAAAAGATGACCGCCATGCCATTAATGACCGTTCACGCTTTATTCTAGGTTGGGATAATAAAGCTAAAATTGCCGCGTTAAAGCAAACCTTAGCTGCGATGCAGCGAGAAGGTATGGCCTGTTTAGCGCAATTAGCGGATCTGGACAAACGATTACAGTTATTAACAAAACAGCGCGATAAAGCACGCGATTTACTGAATATTGAACACTTTGACGAGATCGACTGGCAAACACTGAGTTTAAAAATTGATAAGCTGTTAGAAGAAAAACGCGAGATCGAGCAAGATTCGGATATTTTAAAACATCTGCAACGACAACTGGAAGAAACGGTAGCACTGCTATTAGCGCAGGAAGAAAAACTTGCCAGCCTGACTAAAGACGGTGGCAAGTTAGAAGCGCAATTAGATGAAGATAATAATCAGCGGCTGGTCAGTGAACAAGCCGTACAGTTATTGCCTGAGCAAGAGCGCGAATTTAGTTTTCCTAAACTCACGCAAATGCAGACGCAGGCTTTGCCCGATGTCAGTTTAAGTATTGCCAATAGCGATGATAACCGCAGTATCATGCGCAAATGGATTCAGAATCAACTGAATAATGAGAACACTAAAATTCAGCGTTTGAGCGAGCGTATTATTACTCAAATGCAGCAATATAAGGATAGCTATCCACTGGAAACCCGTGATCTTGATGTCGCCCTGCAATCAGCTTTCGAGTTTGGTGAAATGCTGGATAAACTGGAAAAAGAAGACTTGCCTCGACATGAAAAACGCTTTCATCAAATGCTCAAAGAAGGCACGATTCAAAAAATCGCCATGTTTCAGGCTAATCTGGATAAAGAACGCCAGGAAATTGAGGATAAACTAACCAAGATCAACCTATCGCTAAATGCTATTGATTATAATGCTGGCACCTATATCACGTTAATTTCCGAGCGCAGTAAAGACACCGATATTCGCGCTTTTCAACAAGACTTACGCGCCTGTTTAGCGGATACTTTAGGCGGTGAAGATGAGTTATACGATGAAAGTAAATTTCATCAGGTGAAAAAACTGATCGACCGTTTTAATGGGCGTGAGGGCTTGGTGGATATTGATAAAAAATGGACGCGCAAAGTTACCGATGTCAGAAACTGGTTCCTGTTTTCCGCTTCCGAACGCTGGCGCGAAGACCATCAGGAAAAAGAATATTACTCTGATTCAGCGGGTAAGTCCGGTGGCCAAAAAGAAAAACTCGCATACACCATTTTAGCCTCAGCGCTGGCCTATCAATTTGGGCTGGAATGGGGCGAAACTCAATCCAAATGTTTCCGTTTTGTCATGATTGATGAGGCTTTTGGTCGAGGTTCAGATGATTCTGCACGCTATGGTCTGGAGCTGTTCAGTAAGCTGAACCTGCAATTATTAATCGTCACCCCGCTACAGAAAATCCATGTTATTGAAAATTACGTTAAAAGTGTGAATTTGGTACATAACGAAGGCGGTAAGAATTCGATGTTAAGAAATTTGACAATTGAGGAGTATCATCGAGAGAAAAAGGAGCGGTGAAACTTTTTTTGTTTAGTTGTTTTTTTATGCTTAAGGAAGCCTCATGTAATATAGTAATATAATAATTGGTTTTAATATCGCCTAAATATTAGGGCATCATTATAAATAAATATTCAGATACCTTGTTTGCGTAGGATGGGTAGAGAATGGAGCGCCTGCTTTATAGGCGCGTAATGACTCGTAAGAGCGCGTAGCGAAACCCATCAATCCCGCACAGAGATTTAATTAAAATCAGCGATGATTTTGATGCCCCCTTTAGCTGATAGTTTTTGGCTAGGCAATGATGCATGAAAGTTTGATTAGATACCCATGCACGTTTATATTGCTAGACAGCCCGCAGGAGATGCTAAGTAAAAGCGCTTGGTAGACATCGCTATCGAATAAACCATCATATTCAGAAAAGAGATTTAACAATGCAAGCCATTTTGAACTTTATTAAACTCTTACCCGAAAACTGCTGTCGTTTTCTGGAAGAAGAGACCTTATCTAAAAACGAGAAACAGCAGGCTCAGCATTGCATAACCCAGATTAAACAAGGTGTGATTACCGCGAATTTGACGACTTTGAAAATGTAAAAGATCATTTATGAATTATCGGCTATTACTGCATAGGAATGTCACTAATTTTCTAAAAAAATGCCCTGAAAAATAGAGGCAGACATTATAAGAGAAACTTGAACAGCTCAAACAAGATCAATTCAATGCAGCATTGGATATAAAAAGTTTGCAAGGTTACGACAACTTATACCGCTTGCGTATCGGGCAAGTCCATTTAATTTATCAGATTGAAAATGACGGACTCATCATTTTTATTATCAAAGCAGGAAATCGCGGTGATATTTATAAGTCGGGATTAAATGCGTGAAAACAAAATACAGATTATTAGCAGTCTCTCAATAATTCAACGTTATACGTAACCCATGTCCAAGCTACTCACCACCCCCAAAGCCCTTAAACAAAGCGCCTTAAAAATCTGGCAACGTGGTGACATTCACCGCGCCTGGCTACAAAAAACCAGCTGTTTTCCGCTGAATATTCCCTTGAAAAGCATACCCGCTAAAAGTTTGCTAAATGATTACAGTGAGCTACAGGATGTCATTTATAACTTACGTCAGAATAGCCAAAAATACGGTTATTTAATTGTTGATAAAGCCATTAGTCACCGTCAATTAGGCGAGCAAAAAATTCCCGCAGCAATCACTTTTGCAACGGAAGCTATTTTTCTCAACTATGTAGCGAAAACAGCAGAATTTGCACAATTCCAGGCACTGACTAAACAAAGCCTGCAACAGGATGGTTTATTAGTAGACTGGTTGCTTCGCTACCCTTTTAAAGTGATGCAATATGCCGCCGTCTGGCCGCAATTGTTAAAAGTCTGTGCTTATTTTTCAGCGCATCCGCAGCCCGGTTGCTATATTCGTCAATTAGATGTTAAAGGCATCGATAGTAAATTTATTGAGCAATACAAAAGTATTTTAAGCGAATTATTAACCCAGACTTTAGCAGAATCCAGTTATCAGGCGGATATTACCGGTTTAAAAAATAGTGGTTTTGAACGCCGTTATGGCTTGCGTTATGACCAGCCTTTGATCCGTTTACGCATTTTAGATCCAGCACTGGCAATTCAGGGTTTAACGGATTTATCGCTGACGTTGAGTGAATTTAAAACCTTAAATATTGCTGCAAAAACGGTGTTTATTGCGGAAAATAAAGTGACCGTCTTAGCCTTTCCTGATCATCCTGAGGCCATAGTGATTTTTGGTTTGGGTTATGCAGTCAATTTATTGGCTGAGGCGCAATGTTTACAGGGGCGGCGTTTGTATTATTGGGGAGATTTAGATGCTGATGGTTTAGCGATTCTAGCGCGCTTGCGTCAATATTATCCGCAGGTAAAATCGATGTTAATGGATGCGCAAACTTTAGAGCAGTTTGCGCATTTAGTGGTTCATGCGCCGACAAAAAGCACGGAAAAAAGCTTAAAGCATTTGAGTGATAATGAAAACTTGCTTTATCAACGCTTACACCAGGAATCCTTACGCCTGGAGCAGGAACGGATTAGTTTTAGCTATTTGCAGCAGTACCTGAATGCGGGTTTGAAATAAAAGGTTTAGCTGTTATTCCTGTGCTCTAAATACCATATTGCTTTTGATACGCTTTAATTGCGGCAATATTGACATAGCGGCATTAATGCTGGAGTTTTTGATATTTTTAAATCGATTACTCGTCGAGTAGACCGGCTTCTCTCAAAGATATTTACACTATCCATTTACGATACTTTTCGTGGTACGCCTCACCGCACGCGGTTACTACATGATTGTAA
>CAYWLM010000096.1:0-5534 GCA_964459125.1 uncultured Methylomonas sp.
AGTGTAATTGTAATTACGAAAAAAAACCATACACCATGTCAATTAGTCCCAGAAAAAATACTCATCAAGTTCTAGTCGGAAATGTTAAAGTTGGTGGTGCTGCACCGATAGTTGTACAATCCATGACTAATACCGATACTGCTGATATAGCAGCAACGGTCAAACAAGTGATGGAACTTGCCAATGCAGGTTCTGAACTTGTGCGCATTACAGTGAATAATGAAGAGGCAGCTGAAGCCGTTCCAGAAATACGTAAACAACTGGATGCTAACGGTTTTTCTGTTCCTCTCATAGGTGACTTTCACTTTAACGGGCATAAATTATTAGAAAAATATCCTGAGTGCGCAAAGGCTTTAGGTAAGTTCAGAATCAACCCGGGAAATGTTGGCAAAGGCGCTAAAAGAGATACTCAATTCCAACAAATGATTGAGTGTGCCGTTAAATATGATAAACCTGTACGTATTGGTGTCAATGGTGGTAGTCTGGATCAAGCTGTCTTGACTCGTCTACTGGATGAAAACAGACAAAAATCGGAACCGGAAGAACTCGCTGCAGTTACCCGTGAAGCTATTATTATTTCCGCCTTAGAAAGTGCCGCTGCAGCGGAATCTTACGGCTTATCTAAAAACAAAATCATACTTTCTTGTAAAATCAGCAATGTACAACAACTTATCAGTATCTATCAAGACCTTTCCAGTCGCAGTGAATATGCATTGCATTTAGGATTAACCGAGGCAGGTATAGGCTCTAAAGGAATCGTTGCCTCATCAGCTGCATTATCCGTATTAATGCAAAAAGGGATAGGCGATACGATTCGCATTTCCTTGACCCCTGAGCCGGGTGCAGCACGTACCAAAGAAGTCATAGTCGCTCAGGAAATCCTACAGACCATGGGCTTTCGCTCGTTTACTCCGATGGTTATTGCCTGCCCAGGCTGTGGTCGTACTACCAGTGATTATTTCCAGAAATTAGCCATGGATATACAAGGTTTTCTACGCGAACAAATGCCTGTCTGGCGTGATCAATATAAAGGCGTAGAGGAAATGGAAGTTGCCGTAATGGGCTGTGTGGTTAATGGTCCCGGTGAAAGTAAAAATGCTAACATAGGAATTAGTCTTCCAGGTACCGGCGAAACGCCTGTCGCACCAGTATATGAAGATGGCGAAAAAACAGTTACCTTGAAAGGCGATAGAATTGCTGAAGAATTTCAGGAAATTGTAGAAAGGTATATTGAGCGCACCTATAGCGCTTAAGTCTGAAGTATAAAACAAAGTTATGCGTGATTTAATAGCTGCTAAAAGGCTATTTATAACCAATTCATGAATTTATTTGCTTCTTTAAGTACGGGGATAAACTACCCCTTACTCAACTAAATTATTGACTATACGGTTCTAATCTAATGAGTACAACTGAAAAATCTATAAGCAGCTCGCTGCATCATTTGGAACAACAACTCGCGGATAAAAATCCGGTACTACTTCAAGCATTCAGGCTTTATCATGAACTGGATCAGGTAGCATACGATCTTGGACTTATCGGCATGGATGAATCATTAGTGAATAAAACTTCATGGTCACCTGTTATTACTTTGATTGGTGATCCATCTTCAGGACGTAATGAATTTATCAATCGATATTTGGATACTGTCATTCCGGCCATAGATTCTTTTGGCAACCATGCACAATTTACGGTACTCATTCACCACCCTGATGAAGAGCCGAGAATCCTGCCGGGAACTGCTGTAGACGGTGATCCTCAGTTTCCTTTTTACCATATCAGCGAGCGTCTGAATCAAATAGAACAAGATGAAAGCCGTCATATCAATACCTATCTGGAACTAACGACCAATAATAGCAGCAAGCTAAAAGACAAAACAATTATTCTTGCCCCTGGGTTTTCTCCAAACATAAAACATGGAGGCGTTGCTTTACTACGTGAACACGCTGCTAACCTTTCTGATCTTGTCTTTGTATTTTTTAATGCCAGCAATCCTAATCTTGAAGACTACCGCACGTCTCTCACACCTTTCTTGAAAATGACAACCCGGAGCAATAATCCTGGTAAATTTATCTATGTCATTAATCAGGCACCAGATACTGTTAATACCGTAGATATTGCTAGCTGGAAACAGCAGTTAAGCAGCTTAGGCCTGCAGTCAGGTCAATTTTTTGTATTAAAACAAAGTACTGAAAAAAATAATCAATTAGCAATAGAACAAAAACTCGCAAATATTGATGTAGAAAGTGCCTATCGTATCCTGCATACATTAGAGCAGCATATTAATGAATTTGACTCGGTGGTCATATCTGAAGTTAAAAAAGCAATAATACTATGGAAAGACCGCTCCCATTTTACTGACATAGTGCTACTCAGTTTTATCGCGCTGACACTGGTAGCAGGAGAAATTCAATTTGGACTCGTTGCTTTACTCCTCGATCCTTTTGTCGCATCAATCTTTTTATTTTTATTGATTGTCTTACTTATCCCCTTTCATATCTATAGCAGTAAAATACATGCTAAATTTATCAGTAAAAAACTAACAGAACGTCAAATTGAATTAGGCTTGATGGAAAACCTGGCTGCGTTATTTAAAAAAAGTTTAACTTTTTGGCGTATTCTTCTTCCTTTTGAACAACCCGTTGGATGGAATAAAGATGTGCAGGAAACTTTAGACATGATAAAAACCCGCGCTAAAGGCCTGGTGCAATCACTTAATAATATATTTAATTCCAGCGCCGCTGCCAATAGTAAAAAAGAAGGTACTTTTCTAAATTTATAACGACAGCAAGAGGTAACTTGTTAGAAATCACTTTGCCAAAAACCAGTTAAGCAGGGCCACGTTTAATTCCCGATTAGCATCCCGTTTTTGCAATATTTTTAATATTAAGTCCTAGTTATGAAAATGACCATAATCTGTAAGCTGGTAATAAGGGGCATGTTATTCTTAATGTCATTTATAAGTTGTCTAGCAATGGCGACGCCATCATCTTACCAAACACCTGTGCCACGCATCATGTTTTCTACGGATGTAGCTAATGGCATCATTAGTACTCATGGCGCTCAAGGCTCTAGCCCAGTTTCAATTTCGACAACAGCAACTTATCAACGCGACACTGCAGTTGTCCCACAAGATGTAGATGATGGTTTTACTTTGGCGATGGCTCTGAATCTTGATGCTGCTGGACTGGTTGAAATAGATTCTATTATTCCTACTTATGGTAATGCTCCTCTTCCGGAAGAAATGGCTGTTGCGCTGTTTCTGACTCAAATCATGAAACAACGGCCAGACATTCCAGTGGTACCTGGTGCAATGGCACAGGCAAGCCAGACTTTACACGCTACCTCGCAATGGTTTTCGGGAGCAAACGTACAGATTGAGGGTAGCAATGGTTCTTTTGCCATTTCCTGCCGAAATTCTGGTGTCGAAATGATGTATCGTCGCTTAATAAGTAGTAATAAGCCAATTACAATTTTAGCTATCGGCCCCCTAACTGATATAGCTTGTTTGTTGACCACGAGTCCAGAAATTAAAGCTAAGATATACGAAATAATCATTTTGGCTTCACGCCTTGAAGGTGAGTCTGTCACTGTCAATGGTAAAATTGTTAATGATTTCAACTTTCGAATGGACCCTATAGCAGGCGCTCTTTTATTAGGTTCTGAAGCAGCAAGAGAAATCCCCATACGCCTTATCTCATTCAGTTTATCGGGCCAGACTTCTCAGGCAGGTGATTTGATTGAATTTAACTCAACTACCCTAAAAGGTCCCACACCTGCAACACCTGAGTCACAATTTAGCCTGAATTTACTACTGGAATCTTCGGTTCCGCGGATGCAATACTGGGAAGGTATTTTTGGAACACCACAAGGGCCGTTTGATCAATATACACTCGCAGCAGTTGTATGGCCGGAACTATTCAACTGCCAACCCGGAATAGCTTATATCCAGCAATGCCCTACTCCTGCATGGAGTCCTTTATTTCCAGTTGATGCGGACGGTAATCCAACACAAGAGCCTTACAATGCGCCGGATAATAGCTGCATGGATCATGGCACTGAAAATGGCAAAAGTCTTTCCGAAATACCCGCTGAATTAATTGTAAGCTTAAACCTTAACAATCCGGGAAAGTTGATTCGTGGTATTACTGGCATAGATGGCAATATTCCAAACTTGAATCAGGGCGCACTACCGGTCACTGTCTGTACCGACTTTGCAAGCCCCTCGGCAAGAAAATTGTTCCAGGAATTACTGTATGAATATACCTGGTAAAATAGCCTTAATCAGTTCAAACATAGCTACATTCAAAGTGACAAGAGTGTAGCTTATGCTTGATTAGCAAAACGCAACTCACTACTGAATTTCAGCTCTCGGCACAGATATTGTTGTAAATCTTTAGCTTTTTTTGCAAATCAATCGCGTACTGTTCTAAATTTTTAAGCAGTTGACTATCGATTCCCTTTTGTTGCTTTAATTGATTTATTTTTTGCTGATATGTGCCAAAATCAAGAAAACCATCGGTATTTTTAGTGCTTAATCGTGTAGTACAAAATTGCTGCCATCGTTTAATCTCTTTGGTTTTTAATGTTTCCGGGTAGTTTCTTGCCCGATACCTAAACAGCATTTCAGCTAATCTTGAATCGCCTCCCTGAAAAGTAAAATCTGCTAACTGTTCAGGCTTTGTAGCGTGAAGTTTATGCATAGATTGTTTTTCTTTTGCAGAAAAAAAGCCACCACTATAAATCATTAAATCAGGATCTGAAGCAGCATCAGAAGCAAATGGATGTCCACTAAATACCTTATTGAGCTTGGTTTGTAAATCGCCTGACTGTTGAATTAAGTCCTTATGTTTCTGGCATTGCTCAACATCGATATGTAATCGATCTGCATCTTCAGCACGCAGTACTTTAGCTGGAGCGACTATGGGACATTTATTAATATGAATCGTTTTTAAGGGGATACGCTCTATTCCTTCCGGTAAATCAGCCTTGGCCGTGAAAATTCGTTGCTGAATTTCTTCTACTGACAACTTAAGCATCGTTTCCGGGTCGACTGATAAATCATAGACGACCACTCCATTATTATTTACAGGGTGTTGACAGAGGGGTAAGACTAAGGACAAATATTGCTTGTCAGCACCGTACATTCCAGAAACATGAACAACCGGAATATAACTGCCTACCTGTAATAATTGTTTAACCTGCTGCTTGCTTCGATTTTGTAAAAAAAACTGAAATAGTTTGGGTTGTTGCTGTTTAATTAACTTAGCTAATGCTATCGTCGCAAGCACATCAGACAAAGCATCATGTGCTGCCGCATGTTCTATACCATTTGCTACAGTCAGCTTTTCCAGGCGGAAACTAACTTTTCCTTCTGCATCGACTGGCCAATGTATTCCTCCAGGACGTAGTGCATGAACTGTACGTGTCAAATCTATTAAATCCCAGCGTGAATTACCATTTTGCCATTCGCGCGCATAAGGATCATAAAAATTACGATATAACAGATTACGCGTTACTTCATCATCAAAGCGCAA
>CAYWLM010000096.1:5634-9335 GCA_964459125.1 uncultured Methylomonas sp.
ATATTACCCGAATGCCCCTTTACCCAGGTCCAGTGTATTTCATGCTTTTGCATTACAGCATCCAGACGTCGCCATAAATCTTCATTTTTAACGGGTTTTTTTGCCGCTGTTTTCCAGCCTCTTTTTTTCCAGTTGGCCATCCATTCGGTAATTCCTTGTAAAACATACTTGGAATCACTGTATAACTTAACGGCACAAGGCCGGTTTAAAGCTTCTAATGCCTGAATAGCAGCCATTAATTCCATACGATTGTTAGTGGTTTGCTGTTCACCGCCAAATAATTCCTTTTCTGTATCGCCTCTTTTTAACCAAACTCCCCAGCCGCCTGGCCCCGGATTTCCACGACAGGCACCATCGGTATATATCTCAACTATCTGTATCATATTGTCTTTGTCTTATGGAAATATCAATTAATTTAGCCATCCCAAATTTAGCTTGATATTCTCGTACTGGTGTTAAAGGGATAAGATGATAGCATCTTTTAATTGCTTTAATAGCATAAGCAGCAACCCTCAACTCCTGCCCTCTGCCTTCAGCATGTCCAGAATGAATCCGTGTTGCATCAAAATTAAATCCGGCAGCGAGCTCGACTTCAAAATTTAATAAACGCAACCAGTCTTCAATTCTGGTACGAGTGACCAAACCAGGAAACCAGGGCGTATTTCTTGCTCTGCGCTTCATATATTGCAGATTGATATAAATATTCCATGGATTAAAGCTGATAATAGTCAACTTGCCTTCAGGTTTTAATATACGTTCCACTTCTCGTAATACCTGATGTTTATTGCTATCGAATTCAAGTAAATGCGGCAATATAACCATATCTACCGATTCAGACTTAAATGGCAGGGCAACAGCGGTTCCCCTTAGTAGTTTAGTTTTATACCATGAGTCCTGTTCGTCATCCATGACATAAAATTGCTCGTATAAACTACAATCAATAAATTCATTTTCCCAGCCCAAGGCACCAATTTGTACAATCATCTGCTTACAACTGACTGTAATAGAGCGCTTTAAAAAAGCCGCTTCCTGCTGTTGTAAAATCTGCCCTTTTGAAGTGGTAAACCACTCATGTAATACCTTTCGGTGCATTATCTTTACTCATAGTAAATTTATAATTAAAGATACCAGATTGTTAAAGCAAATAAACTATTTTTTTTATTTACCAGATAATGCCTACTACAACTATTGACACAACAAAGCATAATGTTGCTAAATCTTTTATGACATTTAACAGCCAATGTTGCTGGTCTTGCATTATCATGTCGATTCGATTGGTTATTTGATCTTGCATATGGATTTTCTGTTGCATTTTAGTTCTCCTATTTATTAATATAACTACGCATTTGCCCGACTAATACGCCCTGTATTTCCACTTGTTCAGGTCTGAATTTCATCGCAGACATATTTGAATTTGCCGGAATCAATAACGTTTCATGCGGGTATTGCTCTATAAACTTCAAGGTTGCTTCTGCTTTATCAATCAAAGCTACAACAATTTCACCATTACGTGCACAACTTCTTTGTTCAATAATGACCCAGTCATCGTTAAAAATGCCTTCTTCTATCATTGAATCCCCTTTTACTTGCAGGATATAACATGAATTATCCGTTTTAATTTGCTCTGGAATATTGATATAACTGATTTGCTCTATTGCCTCTATCGGTTTCCCGGCCGCTATAAAACCAACAAAAGGTGTACCCGCTGATTCATTATCTGGCTGCATAAATTGTCTGGCTTTTTCAGTTAAGCGTATGCCTTTTTGTTTACGATCAGATGCTTTAACCAGACCTGCCAACGTTAATGCTTTAATATGCTTATGCAAAGAACCGCGTGAATTTAAACCAAGGGCGGCACATACCTCATCTAAAGTAGGTGGATAAGCAAAATATTTTTGATTGCCAAGCAGATATTCAAAAATATCCTGTTGTTTACGAGTCAGTTCTTTCAATATCGTTCTCCTTTTGTTTTCTAAAATAATAACAGGAGAACAAATAAAGAACAAATTTTTATTTATTTTTTATCTCTATGAAATCATTTTAAGACCGTTTAGGTAGCTAGATAGCAAGCCATATATAAACTAGTCATGTTAAAATCAGCATTGAACGCTTAACCTTTTACTTTCGCCCCTTATACACGAGTCATTTATCTTGATGCAGATTGATCTTATTGCAGTCGCAATTATATTGCCCTGCTCTTTATTAGTTCTTGCCAGCAATCGGTTTCCTCCTGACAGTATATTATTAGGCGTATTAAGTTTATTACTGATTAGCGGAATATTAACGCCTGCAGAAGCTTTATCTGGATTTTCAAGCCCGGGCATGGCAACTATAGCGGTACTTTATGTAACTGTTGCAGGTTTGCGTGAGACTGGCTCTATCGCATGGCTAGGCCGCTTGCTTTTAGGTCGCCCTGTTAATATGACTCTGGCACTTATAAGATTACTATTACCAGCGGCTACTCTCAGTATGTTAATTAATAACAGCCCTGTAGTTGCCATGTTTACCAGCGCAGTACAAGACTGGTGTAAACGTAGCGGATTTAATGCTTCAAACTTTCTATTACCGCTTAGTTATGCCTCTATTTTAGGAGGGACCTGTACGCTGATAGGCACTAGTACCAATCTTGTTGTTGATGGCTTAATGCGTCAGTCTGGATTACCCGGCTTTAGCTTATTTGAAATTGCCGCTGTAGGTCTGCCAATTACCATCGCAGGCTGTATATATCTTATTGTTATCGGTCCCTACCTGATTTCCGACAGAACAGGTGCAATCGAAAAATTTAGTGATGTGCGTGAATACTTAGTCGAAATGTTAGTGAAACCTAATTGCGAATTATTAGGACAAAGCATACAACATGCAGACTTACGTCATTTGCCAGGATTATTTTTAATAGAAATTGTGCGCGACGGAGATATTATCCCGGTAGTTTCTCCGCAAACTGTAATTCAGTCAGATGATCGCCTGGTATTTGCAGGTGCTGTAGATTCAGTTGTGGAATTACGTCGTATCCGCGGTCTTGTGGTTGCTTCAGACCAAGTATTTAAACTCGAGGGACACGACCATGAACGCCGTTTATTTGAAGCAGTTATTTCGGCAGAAAGTCCAGTTGCCGGACTTAACATACGCGAAGCCAGATTCAGACACCGTTATAGCGCAGTTATCTTATCCATTGCGCGAAATGGTTATCGCTTAAAAGGCAAAATTGGCGATACAGTGCTTCAGGCTGGTGACACTTTATTACTGGAAGCACAAAAAGGATTTCTGTTTAAATTTCGTAATAGTCGAGACTTTTTATTGGTTAGCAAATTAGAAAATTCGCATAATGTACGCCATAATCGTGCGCCCTGGGCGATAAGCATTATGCTATTGATGATTCTGCTGATTATCAGCGGCACCATGAATATTTTACCCGCTGCTGTGCTGGCTGCTGGCGCTATGCTGATAAGCGCCTGCTTAAACATAGAAGATGCGCGCAACAGCATTGATTATAAAGTCTTACTGGTTATTGCTTGTGCCTATGGATTAGGAACGGCCGTACAAAAGGTCGGGCTTGCTGATATAATTGCTGGTCAGGCTCTATTAATCGCAGATGGAAACCCTCTGGTAATGTTAGCCCTAATTTATATCGCTACTGCACTGCTAACAGAATCTATAACCAATAATGCAGCTGCGATTATTATGTTTCCAATTGCCCTAAG
>CAYWLM010000097.1:0-9156 GCA_964459125.1 uncultured Methylomonas sp.
CTGGAAAAACGCCGATATTATTGCTTTGAAGAGTTACGTTTAAATTCCCGATTGGCAGAAGATATTTACCTGGATGTAGTCACTATCAGCGGAACTGAAGATCAGCCAGAAATAGACGGTTGTGGAATGGCGATTGAATATGCCGTAAAAATGCGCCAGTTTGAGCCAGATAAAACTTTCGATCATTTATTGACAAAACATCAACTGACACCTGCACACATAAAACAGACAGCGAAAGTCATAGCAGATTTTCACCGCAGCATAGAAAAGGCCGCCCGCGATAGTGAATTTGGTAGCGCCGAAGCTGTTATGCAGCCAGTGCGGGAGAATTTTAGCCAGATTGAGCAACTGGATAGTATAGAGCATCCGGATAATTTGAAACAACTGGCAACCTGGAGCGAACAGCAGTATAGCACTTTGCTGGCATTGTTCAGTCAACGTAAACAGGCTGGTTTTATTCGTGAATGTCATGGCGACTTGCACCTAGGTAATATAGCTTTAATTGCCAGTCATGCTGTACCGTTTGATGGTATCGAATTTAATCCATTTCTATACTGGATTGATGTCATCAGTGAAATTGCATTTCTAGTGATGGACTTACAGGTTAAACAGAGCAATGACCTGGCTTTTCATTTTCTTAATGAATATTTGCAATTCAGCGGTGATTACAACGGTCTCCAGCTGTTGCGTTTTTACCAGGTATACAAAGCCATGGTCAGGGCCAAAGTCAGTGCGATCCGCGCCAGCCAGAATACATCTGAAGAACAACGTCGACAAGCGATAGCCAGTTATCACGCCTATTTGCAACTAGCAAACCGATATACGCAAACATCTACGCCAATGCTGATTATTATGCATGGTGTCTCAGGTTCTGGTAAAAGCTGGCTGTCCGAACAAATTATCAATCGTTACCAGATCATAAGAATACGTTCTGATGTGGAAAGAAAACGTTTACATCATCTTTCTCCGCAGCAAAAAAGCCATGCTGATATTGATCGTGACCTTTATAGCCAGAGCAGTAGTGACAAGACGTATCAATATTTATTGCAACTTGCTGTTGAGATTCTTAACGCCAGTTACAATGTGATAGTCGATGCAACTTTCCTGCAACAACAGCAACGCCAGCTTTTTTCAAGGGAAGCAGAACGGATGCAGATTCCTTTTCTGATTGTACATACCAGAGCTGATAAGCAAATCTTACTAAAACGTATTAAGGACCGCGCCGAAAAACAGGATAATGTATCAGAAGCAGATCTTGCCGTACTAGAAAATCAATTGCAAAATTTGCAAGCATTAAGTGCGACAGAACTTAAAGACAGCATGACAATTGATACTGAAAAACATACAGGATTTTCCAGATTATGGAAATTCATGGATAATATTCATGGGGTTAGGGTTTAATGCCGCTACCAGTCATTTTAACTGGTATAAAATCAATTACTTATGAACTTATTGATCAAGATTGAAAATGATAGCATGGTTATAAACGATAGTTTATACCAATCATTTATTGATGTTAGTGTATTAAATTAATGTAAATCTGTCCAAGTTATTGTTTTTTCAAATGACCATATTTTAAAGAAGTGATAAATAAATATCCTTAATTCTTATAATTCTTATAATTCAAATACTTAATGCACCACTGGTAGCGATATTAAGGTCTGCGCCCTCGGTCTCTTATGATCTTTGGATTAAGTGGGCGTAGAAAGGCGCTCCATCGTGACTGGATTCCGGCATCCTTGCCGGAACGACCCGCATCATTTTACGTATGTAGTCAGATTAAATGTGTACACATTACAGCTATAATTCAAATTCTGCTGTATTTAAACCTAATTCAACCGCAATACGACGCGCCATTACTTTTTCATAGTCGTCGAAATTACCATCAGCGGCTCCTATCGAAATCACTAAACGCATAATTAAACGGGACGCTTGGGCATTATTTTTCATTTTACCCAAGGCTTCAAAGGCTTTAGCTTCGCCTAAATCTTTATCGAACTCTAACTGTGTGACAAAATCACCAAAAGCGGTAATAATTTCAGTGGTTTTAAACACGGATAAAGGCTCATAATTCTCAATAAATTTAAGCATTTTTTTCTTTTCATCCGGTGAAATATCACCGTCAGCCAAAGCTAATAAAGCTGATCCAGCCATCGCGGCATTTAAAAAATCTTTATTTTTAAATTTTAAAGCCTCTGTTTTTAATTCATTGGCTTTCTCTTTTAAATTATTCATTAAATCACTGAAACTCATTACTTACTTCCTCATTATTATTAATAGTTGTTGTTACATCTTTAATTAACGCTACTGCACAATAGGGCAAATCAGCTTGATACACAAGCGGTACCTGTTTTTCTGTCGCTAACACATTTAAGTGCGCCACGGCAGGATCGTGTTGATCTCTTAATAAAATAATATCCGGTACGCGGCGTAATAAAACGCGGGTAGATTCGCCAATGCCCGGTTTGATACGATTTTCATCACTGATTTGATACTGTGCTTTTGTCGCAGCAATAAAGGCTTGGGATTGTTGTTGTAGCTCAATCTGATCAATCACTGGCGTTGAGCTACGCAAGCCATTTTGTTGTAGGGTCTGAATTTGCGCTAATAATTGGATGACAAACCATTGCGATAAATCCATCGCAGAAAATTCTTGATAAAATACACAGCCATGAAAATCGTCGGCATTTGTATAATCAGCATTTAAAATAGAGCGACTAATTAAGCCCGAAAGTGTGGCATTTAAAATAGCGGATGGAATTAAATAATCCTTAGCACTCGCCGCCACTGCAGCTACACCTGCTAAATCGACCAAGACATATAAGCCGGTATCAAGCGTGAGTGCATAACGCTGATTAAAGTCATCAATACTTTGCTTTAACTCTCGAGCAATAACGCCCTTACCGGTCCATCCATCAACAAAGACCAAGCTGCTATCGGCGTGTTTACTTAAAATATACCGTAAAGCATTCTCGTCAATCCCACGGTCACGAATAATCGAAATCGAATAATGACTGGCCTTACGCTTATAGTGTTCCGTTAAAGTATGTTTTAAAATAACACCTATTGGCGTTCCAGCGCGCGCTAAAGACACCAAGACAATTTCACCGACTCGACTGGCGGCAATTTTATCCGCCAAGCGTAGACAATCTTCAGCCATTTGCACCTGATTTGCTTGCATGGCTTGATGAAAAATGGCCATATAGTGCGCAGAAGGCAAACTTTCATGGCTGAGCATTTCACTATAATGACGTTTGTCTTGTTGAATACGCCGTTCTTTTTCTGCCACTGGTGTGTCCGGCACGATGATCGGTTTTAATAAAAAGTGTACATCGTTTGCGCTATAACTGCCGGTAAAAATATCCATACTCACGCGAATAACTGCTCATGTAATTGCGTATTTTTAGGCGTCATCACATAATCACATAAAGCCATAAAAGGCGCATCACTCAAACTATCGCCCATGCCCATGGTGAGAATTTCACCGTGTTCTTGCTCTAAAATCTGTATTCGATAGGCGACGGCATGCGCTTTATTAATACAGCGCGGTAAAATGGTCAGGGAGTTACTGTTTAAATACACGTTGAAATCACCTGACTCAGCAACTAAGGGTTGAATATAGTCTTGTAATAAATGCTCTAATTGCGCAAAATCAGCCTGTTTATGGCGTACTTCCAAATAATAATCTAACTCGGATTCAGTTGTAATTCGCACTAAAACCTCTATATTCTGTATCATTGCATAGCGTTCAACGGTGTGCTTTATCTCTAGTAAATCACTGGATAGCGCGGTTAATGGCGCTGCTATCTGTGCACGCCACTGCTTATCTTCTTCACCCTCTGCGGTTAAAATCGTTGCGCCATGATTTAAAATAGCGCCCTCAGTACAAGGAATGCCTAAATTAACCCGCGCATAAGCCGCTTGCGTTCTCGCTGTGGTAGGAATAATTTGCCATTGCTCATTCAGTGTTTTTAATAAACGACGTTGTTTCGGTAAAAAATAGGAGCTAGGTTCACCGGCTAAGTTATAACTGGCTGGTATAGTCTGTTTAAGACTAGCACATTTACGCGCCGTCTGAAACACGGTGTCATCTAAATCAAGAAAGAGAAATTTTCCCATCGGCATAATAAAGTAAGTGTGCATTTAAACGCTGAGCAAACTGCGTTAACGGTTCACACAAAGGGGTTTCATGACAAATAACCACGTGATCATATTGACCTGCACGCACGTTATATAAATAATTGGGGATATTATCTGCGTAGTTATCAATCAATTCGATTTTCTCACGAATTGCGTCACCTTTTAATAAAGGCGAGCGCGCAGTGGATTGAACTTTCACCTGCCAGCCGTGCTGCTCTAAATAATAGGCCATTAAAAAAGCTAAATGAACAAACTCTCCTGTGCCTAAGACTAAAATACTTGCATCTGGTTGCCAGGTTTGCATTAAGGATTGTAAGGCGCTTTTATCCCATTCCATTTTTCCGTAAATACCCAAGCGGCCCGCTTTTAAAGATAAATTTTTTCGCTTACAAGCCACCGAACTTTCAACATTGGGTATCTGTGTATACTGATAATCCTTATGCGGGTTAAAATCAATTTTTGCTTCAACAACACTGATAAAAACAATCTCGACGGGCAATAAAGCCTGGATTTCAGCTTGCCTGCTACTATCGACAAAATTAAGAATACTGACAATCAGTACCTTTTTAAGCTCAGGGTTGATTTTCTGATAGGCTGTAATGAGGTTAACAAAAGTCGTTCCTGTGGTCACTTCATCATCAATTAAAATCAAGGTTTGCGCATGCAAAAAGGTCTTTTTTAACGCAGGATCACGGGGCACATAAAGATAAAACTGACTAGCGTGGCTATGCTGCTCTTGAAAATCCAGGGCTTGCAGGGCCGCTAAAAAATAACGTGAGGTATGGATGAAAAGATGCTGCGCAGGACTCGGCGTATTTAAATACGCTTCATAAACCCCTTGGCCCAAGCCTGAGGCTGCTTCCGCCATACCAATAAATACACTCGCACCTTGAATTTCTGGTGCGACTTGTTGCGCCATATAACAATGTATTTGGTACATGGCTTGAGGCTCGGAAGGCCAATATTTAGCCAGTAATTTGCTGACAAAAAGAAAGCCCCGCTTAGGGTTTTGCCTCGCAGCATAATCCGTCAGCTCATTAATATCAAAAACACTGTCTGCCAGGGTTAGGGTTAATTCTCCAGTGGGCAGAGAAATTCGCTTAACTGACGCCTGATTTTGATCTATTATTTTACTATCTATATGCATCAAAAGTTATACTGGGAGTTATAGGTAGAATGATTTTTGAAGGCGCGCCTGGAAAAGGGTGGATGGGTGGAAAACAAAGTGTTATTTACGCCCTGTCGCCCATTTAAAGCCAAAACCATAATGCTCATCTGCGGCTTTATGCCCTGATTTAAAATATTTTTCTTCTTTGATTAAATCAAAATTGGAGCCATTTTTCTTAAACGAAGCGGCTACGCAAAACTTAGTTTTCGGATCTGGCGCATCGAGTTTAATAAAGGTTTCCATGCCACTAAAATCTTTAATGGTTAAGCGTCCATTGACGGCAGAAAAATCAGGCGCGCCTTTGTAAATCAGCGCAAAAATAATCATAAACTCGATTAAGTCCGGTCTATAAATGGTTAAATTTTCACCATCACTGGCCTGACCATCCCTATCATCTTTATCCAACAAAATATAAGGTGTGCTGTCTTTATGGCCCAGAAATTTACCTAAAGGCTGAATAACGCCAGTCGTGCCATCCATCATGCGATACATGCAGCCTAAATCTAAATCGGGCGCCTGACTTGGCATGCCAAATAAGCCTTTTTTAGCTTGACCGGCATCCCAATTAAGATTGATATGAATTTTTTGCGGCGTTGTCACTTTGGCTAAAGAGATTGTTTGCTTATCGCCTTGCTTTTCTAGTGTGATTTTACTTAATCGAACTGGAGTAGGGGAGGGAATAACGGCAGAGGATGGCGTTTCTGTCATTTCTTCACCACCAAAATGTGCCAATAAAGCACTTAAGCCACCATTAAATCCTTGTCCCACCGCGCCAAAGCGCCATTTTTCTTTGAAATATAATTCACCGACAATAAGCGCTTTTTCTTGCTTAAATTGTGTGCCATCAAAATCAAATTTAAGGAGATCGTTGGCATCATCCGCTACGCGCAAATAACCTGAACGTACTTGACTCATCGTTTCAGCGCCATCCAGTGTCGCTGTGAATACTAATTTCTTTATGTTATTGGGAATGCCTGCCAAATTAATTTTAAAAGTTGCAGCATCTGCCCCTTGAGCGTTCACTATTTTTAGTGACTCACACGGTGAGTTTTTTTGATTAAAAAAAATCATATACCGATCATCGGATAACTGCCCCTCGCTATCCACACCAAAGCATGAAAAATCAACGGCAACCGAGCTATTAAAATTAATCCGTAAACCAACTGCTAGCGTTTGACTCGCTGTTAAATCACTTACTTTTGCTTTTTGTCCTGCTATAAAATGCTTCACTTAGGCACAACCTCAACTATCAGTTTTAAGTCATTCAAGACACATCTGATGAATAAGGGTTTCACTGCTTATGGTTGTTAAACGTACGCGGTAAAACCCTCACTTAAACATTAAATACTTACACCAAAGCTAGCTGCTAAAGGACCTAAACCACCCGCAAAACCTTGGCCTACTGCTTTAAATTTCCAATCACCACTATGGCGGTATAGCTCACCAAAGATCATTGCTGTTTCAATGCTGGCATCTTCTGATAAATCATAACGTGCTATTTCACTACTATTACCCGCATTAACAACACGAATAAACGCATTACTCACTTGACCAAAATTTTGGTTACGCGCGGCCGCTTCATGAATTGTTACCGCAACAATAACGCGCTGAATAGCTGCAGGCACATTCGCTAACGTAATGTCTACCACTTCATCATCCCCATCGCCTTCGCCGGTGGTATTGTCACCTTGATGCTCAACGGAACCACAGGCTGATTTTAAGTTATTATAAAAAATAAAATCACTATCAGAGGTTACTTTACCTTCTGCATTGACTAAAAATGCCACGGCATCAAGATCAAAGTCCGCACCATCTGTGGCGCGATTATCCCAACCCAAACCTAAAGACACCTTGGCTAAACCAGGTGCTTCTTTACTTAAATTAACGTTACTGCCTTTACTTAATGAAACTGCCATCGTTATCTCCTCGTTAGTATTGAATACACTATTATAAATATTGTTGCTGAACTGTTTTTACAATCTGTTCCAGCTTCTGATCTTTATTCGCATCACCAATAGCCGAAAACTTCCACGCACCATTATGACGATACATTTTACCCATAATCATAGCCACTGAACCCGAAAACTTTTCATCATTAGCGACATCATAAGTCGCAGAAATATTATCAACGCGTGTCGGTGTGCCTTCATAAATACGCACACTGGCAAAAGGAATGTCTTTAAAATCTTGGTTTCGATATGAATTTAAAATAAACACCATTTGATCCGCATTGGCATCCACCGCGGATAAATTAATGCTAACCACTTCATTATCTAAACCGTCATCGCCATCAACATCCCCTTCAGTATCATCACCTGAATGTTTAATGCCACCTTTTTTAGCCTCTAATTGGCCAAAATAAACTAAATCAACGAGTGCCTTTTCAGTATTAAACAGCGCCACTGAAAGATCTAAATCCACAGCAACTATTTTTTTCCCGCCCAGCATCCCTTTTTTCTCAATAGCGCCCCAGTTTACACCGACACATAGCTGCTGTAATGCACCGCCACTTGATTTTTCAAGGCTAATACGTTGCCCTTTTTGTAATGAAATTGCCATTTTTTACCTGTTTAAAGAGTTGTTCTTCTCGTTAATAAGGAGAACGGTTAAAAAAAATATTTTCCTACACTTAAATTTATGAGTTAAGAAGACTGTTTATTATGTTGAATTGAGGAATACACTGAATAAGCGATTAAGCTCGCCCCCGCTAAACCAGTAATGATTTCCGAGACATGAATGCGCATGCTGACCAACATAATCACAGCTAATACACCGATCGCATAATGCGCACCATGCTCTAAAAAGATATATTCATCTAAGGTACCTTGGCGGACTAACATCACGGTTAAACTCCGTACAAACATAGCACCAATCGCTAAGCCTAACATAATAATGACCACATCTTGGGTAATCGCAAATGCACCAATAACCCCATCAAAGGAAAAGGAAGCATCTAAGACTTCAAGGTATAAAAAGCTCATTATACCGGCTTTTTTAATGCCATTACTCGCTACATTACCGACCTCTTCATCTTCAAATAAAGACGCTAAACTATCCACTAATACATATAAAACCACACCAAAAACGCCTGCAAATAAGGCATCTAAACGATCTGCTTCGGGCAACCATCCCTGCAATAATAAGAGCAACGATAACGCAATAATAACTTCAATCGACTCCAATTTACCCCAATTCGATAATTTTTCTTCAATATCACGCCAATGCACATCTTTTTCTGGGTCAAACATAAAAGAGAAAAAGACCATTAATAAAAACATGCCGCCAAAGGCTGAAATTTGCACATGCGATGCATTTAAATGTTCTGCATAAGCTGCAGTATCATTTAAAGCCATTTCCGTTATGTCCATAAAACCTAAGCCAGTAGCCGCTGCGACAATGACTATAGGGAACAATAAACGCATACCAAATACAGCGATTAAAATACCCCAGGTTAAAAAGTAATGCTGCCACACTTCATCCATTTTTTTCAAAACAGCGGCATTTACCACGGCATTATCAAACGATAAGCTGACTTCTAACACGCCTAAAATTAAAGCGATAAACACACCATAGGGGCCTGCCCAAAAAAAGGCAAGCACCATACAAAGAGCGGTGACAAAAAATGATAATTTAAAATATTGCATTCACGTTTCCTATTAAAATATACAACTAAAGCCAATATTGCTGTTGATAGGCACGAATCGCGGCAATATTATCCGCATAGCAGCTATCACTCAGCCTCAATAAATTCAATGATGTTTGCGAGTGTAATAATAGATACCACCGGCATAGCAAAGCACTCGCTCACTTCTTGTATTGCGGAGACCTCATGCGCGCCTTTTTCTTGG
>CAYWLM010000098.1:0-9121 GCA_964459125.1 uncultured Methylomonas sp.
ATAATCCTGGAAAATAAGCCCCAGCTTACGTCGTAAATAAGGAATTTGCCTATCAGTTAGTCGATTCAGGTTTTGCCCATCAACCAGTACCTGCCCACGCGAGCAACGCTCAATCGCGGCAATTAGTTTTAACAAGGTACTCTTCCCTGCTCCTGAATGACCGGTTAAAAATGCCATTTCACCTTTTCCTAGATGAAAACTTACATCAAGCAATGCATCGCCTGCATCAGCATAGCGCTTAAACACATGGTCAACAGTTAACATAATATTTAATGCGCATCTTCGCCAAATAATGCATCAATAAACTGTTCTGCATTAAAGTCTTGTAAATCATGAATACCCTCTCCTACACCAAGAAAACGAATAGGCACACCAACTTGTTTAGCTAGTGCAAAAATCATCCCACCTTTCGCCGTACCATCTAACTTAGTTAGTGCAATACCCGTTAATTCAACAGATTTGTTAAAGTGTTCGGCTTGAGAAAGCGCATTTTGTCCTGTACCTGCATCTAAGACCAGCAGCACTTCATGCGGCGCAGTATCATCCAATTTAGACATAATGCGTTTGATTTTCTTTAACTCTTCCATCAAATTAGATTTAGTGTGCAAGCGACCTGCTGTATCGGCAATCAGCACATCTATGCCTTTTGCTTGTGCAGATTGTACCCCATCAAAAATAACCGATGCTGAATCAGCGCCTGTATGCTGAGCTACCACATGAATATTATTACGCTCACCCCACACTTGTAACTGCTCTACTGCCGCTGCTCTAAAGGTATCACCTGCAGCCAGCATGACACTATGCCCTTGCTGTTGTAATCTTTGCGCCAGTTTACCAATAGTTGTGGTTTTTCCCACGCCATTTACACCGACGACTAAAATTACATAGGGGCCTTGTTTTTCAGGAATCACTAAAGGCTGGCTAACAGGCTCTAATAATTCTAATAGTTGCTGCTTAAGCAATGCCGATAAAACATTAACATCTTGCACCTGATGTTTCTCTACACTTTTTTCCAGCCTGGCAATAATATCCGTCGTGACATCCATGCCAACATCTGCCATCAATAGGCTTGTTTCTATCTCTTCCAGTAAATCCTGATCAATTTTTCTATTGGCCAAAGTAATCACTGAAAGCGCTGCGCCTAAACCTTTACGCGTCTTGCCTAGTTGTGATTTTAAGCGTAAATACAGAGACTCAGCTTCAACCGGTTCAGGCAGAGCTATTGCCAATTCAGATACAGGGGTTAACTGCTCATGATCAACTAACTGAGCCGGTATTGCTTGCTGGTCTAGATTTGTATATCTACTATAAAAGCTAATGGCAATGAGCGGCAACATCAAAACAAGAGCACTTAGACTATGTATAACTACTAGCCATACTGGCATTGCCATCTTGATTATGCCTATACCCGCGGCAAACTGAAGCAGTAATAATATGCTTATTGCGACTCCGGCCCAGCGTATTTGTTTAACACGGCTTTTAGTCGCTCTCAACATAAGCCAGGTCAGAAATACGAAAACCACAACAGCCAGGATACGATGCATCCAGTTTAGAGCAACTTTTGCAGCAAATGATAAGGGAGCAAACAGATTAAATGCATTTTGATAATCTGCCTGTGGCCACCAGGTGTTTAAACAACGCGGGAAGTCGCCACATACCAATGCCGCATTATTTGCAGTAAGCCACGCACCTAATATCAGTTGCAGCAACAAAAGAATGCCTACTGCATAGAGCAACCATTGCCTGCTGGCATCTGTTTTCTTGATGTAGCCAGATTGGCTGCCAAAGAATGCCGTGATACCAAGCAACAAGATCAATGCACTTAATAGATAATGTACTAAATGCGAAACAGCCAGACTCGGCAGAAACTCTTGATGCATGCCCAGTTGAACCTGTAGGGCAACTAGGCCGGCTAATATAACTGTATAAACTACTATTTTAAGCCGCGCTGTTGTTAACGAAAAACTCGTAATTAACATTGCAACAAGAAATAACAGCAAGCCAAAAGCACTTGCATAATGAATTAATTGAACGACACTATGACTATTGATTGTTGCCTGACTGAGCATTTCTGCGATTTGTGCGTAACAGCCAGAAAGTTCGGTACATGACATCGTGTTAACATGCATAACTCGCTGGTATGTTCCTGATGCTGTCAGTACTAAAACAATAAAACAAACTAAAAAAGTAAATAACCTGAACATATCTGCCTACCCAATTTGAGAAATTCTAAGTAATTTTTTCAAATCACTTTTAACAGCATAAGGATCAAACCCTGCCGGGTATTGCATCATAATATTTCCAAGTGGATCCATTAATAATAATCTGCCTTCCGCGATATCATCGCCCAACTGTTGTTTTATTTTTATAGCCAAGGCAGGAGACGGTTTCACCTTTATTAAGCGATCATCATCATCCCACCAAGGCTGAAACCCAGGCTCTTGCAGCCCTTGCATAACGATAACAGCACGTCGGGTACGTGTTAAGTCTTTATTAAGCATTAAACGTAATTGCTTGGTGGCATGAATTGCATCAACACAAACCTTATTACAATTATCTGTAGGAATAATATTCAACATCACCCAGTGCCCTTTCAATTGCTCAAGATTGTTAATTGAAAAATCATCAATCCCTTGTAAATCAGAGTCCTCTGTTGTAATAACAGGAATAATTAATTCGCCATTATTGGTTGCAGCGGGCTTAAAATCTGGATCTGTCGTTAAATACCAGGCAAACGAAAAAGGAATAATCGTCATCAAGGCTAAAATAATAATCGTACGATGGTTTTTCTGTATTTGCTTAGTCATTTTCTGGTGTTTTGCAACTTATCCAAAGGATTAAAAGAGTTAAAGTAGCAGCTAGCGCAAACCACTGGAATGCATAAGCGATATGCTTCTCTGGCGGTATGCGTGTATGAATTTGCCATTCGCGTACATAACCATAAGGCTCTTCGACTGACAACTGTAGTTGTAAATCTATAATTGGCTGATTCAGTTTTTTAGTAATTTTTTGTTTATTTATAATCTGCACTACGGAGGGCCATCCTTTCCCTGGCTCATCGGCTCCTTCCAGTTCCAGCCCGACTTCTGGAAAATGGTTAAACATACCGATAATTGATAATTTTTCTGTAGGAGGGCTAAAATCAATGCCTGGCATATCCTGCCTGTTCTTGTTCATCAACACCCATCCCCGGTTGACCAATACAGTTTTACGCTCATCTGCAAGAATAAAAGGAGTTAAAACAAAGTAGCCGACCTTGCCATTGTGAATCTGATTATCTAATAAAATCTGATGCTGTGTATCATAATGTCCTTCTGCTATAACTCGCCTATATCTTAGATCATTATTTTCAGCTAATAATTCACCAATGGGCTGTAGTTCTTTTTGCATCTTTGCATATTGATTAGCCAATAATTCCCTTTTTTCTTCTGCTCTGCTTAACTGCCAAAATCCCAGGCGCAGTAATAATGCGAGCATAAAAATAAAAATAATCAGCGGTAAAGTTTTTATTCTACAGTGACATACACTAAAACCCGGCTTCATGGATAGATCATTACTATTATGTTTGTTATGTATTAAGATATAACTATTATTTTCTACTTACTCACTATCTTAACATTATGCTAAAGATTTTTATTATTCTCGTTTTTTTATCCATTATAGCCAGCCTTGGTATTGCATTATTTCATCTCATAAGAAATAAAGAGTCTTCCGAGAAAACAGTCAAAGCATTGACCTACCGAATTAGCATTTCACTCGCTTTATTTATCTTGCTGGCTTTTGCTTTAATGAGCGGGCTTATCCAGCCATCAGGGATAGGCATGCAAATGCAATTGCAGAAGGAAAAAATGGCTGAACATCAAAATAATTAATCTAATAGTTGCGCCTAATGGATAAGGCCTGCACAGGAAACCTAGCAGATTATTCTGTGTTCGTTTACCCCTCTACATACTTTGCGTACTAAACTCATGCACTACGCACTTTTTGAGGCATCTGCAACAGACTATACTCATCCAATATTTTGTCACTTAAGGAAAGCTTAAGTATTTCAATAGCCTTATGCAGGCTAAAACCGACTCCCCTGATAATAATTAATAGTTACACTTTGGTTTCGACAAAAAAAAAGCACTGCCTTTATAACAGGCAGTGCTTTTTTACCTCGGTAATTCGTTTATAACAAATAAACAAATATAAACAAACCTAGCCATACCACATCAACAAAATGCCAATACCAGGCAGCTGCTTCAAAGGCAAAGTGATTTTCCGGAGTAAAATGACCTTTAGAACTGCGGAATAAAACCACTGTCAGGATAATGGCACCAATGCATACATGTGCACCGTGAAAGCCTGTCAGCATAAAGAAAGTTGAACCATAGATTCCAGAGCCCAATGTAAGCCCCATATCATGGTAAGCTTCTTGATATTCGATTGCTTGAAAGGCTACAAATAAAAAGCCTAAAACAACAGTCGCCGCTAAACCTTTAATGAGTTGCGGGCGATTTTTGGCAAGTAATCCATGGTGCGCCCAGGTACAAGTCACACCACTGCTTAGCAGGATCAAAGTATTAAGTAAAGGTAAGCCAAAAGCACCCATAGGCTCGAATTCACCGCCAATATGGCCTGGTCCATTGGAAGGCCATACTGACTGAAAGGAAGGCCATAAAAGCGCTGTAGAGCGCCCTGGCCCATCACCTATACCTGACAACCAGTCGGCTGATAAATTTCGCGTATACCAAAGTGTGCCGAAAAATACTGCGAAAAACATGATCTCAGAAAAGATAAACCACATCATCCCCATACGGTAAGAAATTCCTACATAATGGTTATAGATGCCGGCTTCACTTTCATTAGCTTGCATAGTAAACCAGCCACCCAGCATAACTATAAAAATTGTCAGACCCAGCAGCATGAAAGTAGATCCTGCAGCATTACCATTCAGATAATTTGCAAAGCCCGCTAAGGAGGTCACTAAACCTGCCGTTGCAGCAATCGGCCAAGTTGCCTTATGTGGAATGTAATATGCGCCTGTAGACATCATTATCCCCTATTTAATAGTAGTATCATAAAATGTAAGTCCAAATGTCAGTCTTTTGTAATGTTTAGGTAAAGCAGGATCAACGACCAATTGCACCTCAAGATGCTTAGTCTCTCCTGCTTCAAAAACCTGTGTTGCAAAACAAAAACACTTAGTATTTTTAACATAGCTCACTGCTGGCCCTGGTGTAACACTAGGATTTGCCTTGGCAAACATGCGTTTGTTTGTTTTATTAGTTACTGTATAAGTCATGTTTATGGCTTCGCCAGGATGCACTTTTATCTGGTACTTATCCGCTTTAAACTCTAAGCGGGTACCCGCACCTTTTGAAGTAATAAATTCGAACGCTAACTCTCGCTGTGTATCAGCCGTATAATTTAAAGCAGAAGCTTCTAGCCTGGTTTTTCCATTAATGCCTGTAATTTCGCACAAAATATCGTACAAAGGTATTAAGGCAACTGCAAATAAAAACATCATTAGCACTAAAAGAAGCAAGGCACGTACTGTTTTTTTATTCCTCTGCTCTAAATCCTGTTTCACGAAGAAGTAACTCTTATAACAGCAAAAACATAAATTGTAATCACCACAACCGTTAACACGACCGCAGTCAAAATATTTTTTGTTTTAGTCTTCATTGTTTCAGCTTACTTTGCCTGCACATTTTCAATGTGATGCAGGCAAAGCTAACATAACTCCTTAGAAATGTTCAGTTGGAATCTTTTCTGGTGGAGTCGCAAAAGTATGGTATGGCACTGGCGAAGGCAAGGTCCACTCTAAACCATGCTTATGTGCATCTTCCCAAACTTCATCCGTCACTTCCTCACCAGTTCCACCCCTAATTGTTTTAATCACAATATAAAGAAATAACAACTGACTAAAGCCAAATATAAATGCACCAATACTGGAAACCATATTCCAGTCAGTAAACTGAACTGCATAATCTGGAATACGCCGCGGCATACCTGCCAAGCCCAAGAAATGTTGCGGAAAGAATAAGATATTTACTGAAATGACAGATAACCAGAAATGAAATTTTGCCAGTCTTTCATCATACATATTTCCAGTCCATTTAGGTAACCAGAAATAGCCACCTGCCATCAAAATAAAGATTGAAGCGGGTACTAGAGTGTAATGAAAATGCGCCACGATAAAATACGTATCATGATACTGAAAATCAACCGGAGCCAAAGACATCATTAATCCAGTAAAACCACCCATAGTGAATAACACTACAAAAGCAATTGAAAACAACATTGGTGTTTCAAAAGTCATAGACCCTTTCCACATGGTTGCTGTCCAGTTAAAGATCTTAACCCCGGTTGGAATCGCAATAAGCATGGTGGCATACATAAAGTACAACTCACCTGCCACCGGCATACCCACAGTGAACATGTGATGCGCCCAAACGATAAAGGATAGAAATGCAATCGCTGCTGTCGCATAAACCATAGAGCTATAACCAAATAATGGTTTACGCGCAAATACTGGAATAATCGTAGAAGCAATACCAAAAGTAGGCAGAATCATCACATATACTTCAGGATGCCCGAAGAACCAGAAAATATGCTGATAAAGCACAGGGTCACCACCACCCGCTGCATCGAAAAAGCTGGTATCGAAGAAACGATCTGTTAATAGCATCGTTACCGCACCGGCAAACACCGGCATTATCGCAATCAATAAAAATGCAGTAATCAACCATGTCCAGACGAATAGTGGCATTTTCATCAAAGTCATTTTTGGCGCACGCATATTTAAAATAGTTGCGATAATATTAATCGCTCCCATAATCGACGAGATACCTAATAAATGTATTGAGAAAATTGCGAAAGGGAAGGCTGCGCCAGTTTGCAATACTAAAGGTGGATATAAAGTCCAGCCTGATGCAGGTGCCCCCCCTTCCATGAATAAAGTACTGGCTAACATAAGTATCCCAGCGACTAATAGCCAGAAACTCATATTATTCATTCTTGGTAATGCCATATCTGGCGCACCAATCATCAATGGTATCTGCCAGTTTGCAAACCCGACAAAGCCTGGCATAACTGCACCAAATACCATGACTAGAGCATGCATCGTGGTCATTGAATTAAAGAACTGCGGGCTGACAAACTGCATACCCGGTTCAAATAATTCAGCACGAATAATCAATGCCATTGTCCCGCCAACGAAAAACATGGCTAGGGCGAATAACAAATACAGCGTACCAATATCTTTATGATTGGTGGTAATTATCCACCTTAATAAGCCTTTTTCAGGCCCATGATCATGATGATCATCGTGTTCATGCTCAGCTACAACAGCAGACATAATTAATACCTCTTAAAATACTATATAGAATTCGATGCAATACTCGGTGATGAAATACATTATTCGTCATCATCATACTTGACGGCTGGAATCGCTGCTTGTAAAGATTTTATCGCTGCAGGCTGAATTGAATCGCCGACTGAATTCCCTAAACCGTTACGAATAAAAGTAGACACCGCAGCAAAATCAACAGGATCTAGCATCTGCCCAAAAGCTGGCATCATACCTTTACCTTTAAGCATCAATTCGACTTGAGCATTTATATCACCCGTTACGACTGAACTCCCGGTAATAGTAGGGAAAGTACCTGCCAAACCTGCTCCATCAGCCATATGGCATGATGCACAGTTATTCGCATAAACACTCTCACCTTTTACGATCAAGTCTTCTTGAGACCAATCTTTCTCAGCTGCGGCTGCTTTCTCAACTGCAACACCTTGTTGCTTGGCAACCCAGGCTTCATAATCAGGCTTTTCCATTGCTATGACAACAATCGGCATAAAACCATGATCTCTACCACAAAGCTCGGTACATTGTCCGCGATAGGTTCCTGCCTTATCCACTGATGTCCATGCTTCATTGATATAACCTGGAATGGTGTCTTTTTTCCAGCCTAATTGAGGCACCCACCATGAGTGAATAACATCTGCAGCAGTAAATAGAAAACGAATTTTAGTATTAATAGGCACGACTAATGGCTTATCAACTTCTAATAGATAATTCGGTACTGTTCGAGGATCAATGCCTGAATTAAGCTGCCGCGCTTTATTACTTGCCTCATCAAGACTACTAAAAAAGCGAATTCCACTATCCAGGTATTCATATTCCCATTTCCATTGCCAGCCAGTGACTTTAATGGACATCTCTGAATCTTTTGTGTCATTCATTTCCAACATGACTTTAGTCGCCGGAATAGCTAACACAATCAAAATCACCGTTGGTATGATCGTCCAAAGAATTTCCACTTTGGTGCTTTCATGAAAATTCGATGCTTTATATCCTCTCGACTTACGATGAAAATAGATTGAGTAAAACATGGTACCGAATACTGCGACACCTATGAATACACAAACCCACAACACCAACATATGTAGACCGTATACATCACGACTGATTGATGTTACACCCTCCATTAAGTTAAGAGTATAGTTCGCCTGCGCTGTCCCGAGACCAGTGGTCATCAGGGCCAGACCTGCGAATAATTGCTTTGTTTTCACCACGGAGTAACCTCCTCTCTATTAATAATAAACTGATTGAATGCATTAAACGCGGAACGTCGACCTAGCGTCTAAATCTGAGCTATTCCTGTTCCAAAATCGTTGTGATCAGCTTTTACTCCCTTTGCCGCTATCCTTTTTATTGTTATCACAAAAAACTGCGTAATTTTAACTCATGAGCCCCTGCTAAGCTAGGGATGTTTTTTCTCTTTTAAAGCTTCATGATTTATATATACACTAAACTGCATGCTCATTATTTATATTTTTCACTTAAATCATGTACATTAAAATCACTCATCATTATCTACTGAACTTTTTAGTCAATAAAAAAAGGCCTGCAAGATAACTTACAGGCCCTTTTCAGATTGCAATATATTTTCTCTATAATTTAGCCGTTTAATGCACCCGCATAAGGCATATCAAATGCAGGAATATGGCTATCCAGCCAACCTTTTACAAGCGCGCCGGTATCTTCAGTCACATCCGCTTCTCCTGCGTGGAATTTTTTCTGTAAATCAGCACAAATACCAACCAGTGCATCATGCTCTGCTTTATGAGC
>CAYWLM010000099.1:0-9090 GCA_964459125.1 uncultured Methylomonas sp.
CCTATTCTTGACATAAATACTCAGTTGAAAAAGATTTCTAATAAGCGTATACCTTAATTAAGGGAAAAACGAAAAGCAAAACCTACTGTAAAGTAGGGACTGAAAGTGGCGGGTCCCAAAGTGGATAGCCGAACTGCCGAAAGTGTTCTATGGAAGGATTAATTGATGTGTATATTTTTATGTTATATACATAGTGCATATCTACTTACTACTTCAAAGTATTAAATATCATTTGAGTAGTTAATAAAAATAATTAGGATTTTAAAAATGACTGAAGAAAAAAATAACAACAAAACATTAATTCTCATAATTACTGTATGTTCATTTCTTGCGATTGGACTCGTTTCAATCTTAAAAGAAAGAGAAACGGTGCATCTGAATTACAGCGATAATACATCTGTAGAGCAAGAAGCGGAATTATATAAAAACGTGAAAGATTATAATAATGTTGTTCTACCTGAAACAGATACTGCTGTGAAGGGTTCTGCAAAAAAATCTACACCTAAAAAGCATGCTATGCAAAATTCTCAGCCTTTTACAAAAGAAGCTCCGAAACATACAATGCAAAACACTAATCCTTCTGCAAATCAAGATACGAGTGACGTTCCAAAGCATACTATGAGGAATAACTAGAAGTAAGGATTTATAACTCAATGTTTATAATACAATAAATACAGCTTAGTTAACGAAGCGGAAAATCGTATATTAACGCTTCTAAGCAGTGATATTGAGGTTTTGAGTTATAGCGTTTTAGGTTGTTTATACTCATTAATCTCTGTCAGAACAAGTCGTACTGACTAACTGACGGGGATCCTGTAGAGTATAAATCGCTAAAATAACTACAATATTAATGCAAGAAAATCTACTTCATCCAGAACTAGCATGGGAATTGGAACAGAAACTTATGGTTTTGGAGTCAATTCAATTGTCATTACTGTAAATTTGAGATTAATAACATCCACCCGATAAATACGGGTTATTTTATGTTGTGACATACTCAAGTGCTATCGTCTATTTTTCATATACTCATATACTGTAACAAAAGCAAGCATAATAAGTATGCTGCTTGCTTTAATTTTTAATATTGTCCATTTTTAGGGAAATTACACATCATGAAAAAAAACGAAGCGATCTTAAAAATAATGTCTTCTGAGGTTGTTACTGTTCATAAGAACCAAAAACTAAGTGATGTACGCCACATTATTTGCGAATCAAATATCCACCATGTCCCGGTAGTTGATGGGAAAACATTAATCGGGTTAATAAGCTACACCGACCTGATGAAGCTGAATATTGTAATTAGCGGCGCTGATGAACGTACGATTGATGCCATTGTCGATCAGCAATTCACCATTCAGGATATCATGGTTACCGAATTGACTGCACTTAGTGAAACCGACACTATAAGAGAGGCATCCAAAATACTTGCCGAAGGTAATTTTCATTCTATTCCAGTAATAGACAAGCATAAACAAATTATTGGTATCGTCACAATGACTGATTTAATAAAATATCTTAACGATCAATATTAATAAATATAATAAATAAACGGGGTTAAATTAAAGTTAACCTGGCCCCAGTTATTGAAAACAACTTGTTTTTATCAGCACAAATCAGAGAAGTCTGGGTAAAGCTGTATTGTTTGAATAAATTTGTTTTTCTTCTTCCTGATTGTCTATAACTTTCATCTATAATGGGGCATCCTATGCTTATAGCAGGAGTCCCGCAGGTTGAGTAAAGGTTCTCGATAAAGATTGTGCCCAACTAGGCTGGGTAGCGTTCGGGAATGCTGAGATTTTAACGTACTAATATTTAATGTTTTCTTCTGCTAAGGCTGAAAGTTATATGCAATCAGGTTCTTCTTAGCCTCTACTCAAATAAGCCAAATATAATGCAACCCCTTCCTGTACAGTTTTGAAAGGTGCATTATAGCCAGCTTGGCGTAACTTACTCATATCGGCTTGAGTATAGCTTTGATAACTACCCTTTAAATGATCAGGAAAAGGGATGTATTCAATCTGCCCTTTTTGGTGGAAATCAATCACCGCCTCAGCGATGTCTTTAAAGGATTGAGCCTTGCCAGTCCCTACATTGAAAATACCACAGACTTCAGGGCGCTCAAATAGCCAAAGATTAACGGCGACAATATCATCAATGTAGATAAAATCACGTAATTGCCCACCATCCTCATAGCCATCACAGCCTTTAAACAATTTTGGATTTTCATCTTTGAGAATTTGATTATGTAAATGAAAAGCAACACTAGCCATACTACCTTTGTGCTGTTCTCTTGGTCCGTAGACATTAAAATAGCGTAAGCCGACAATTTGGGTTGTCTTGTCCAGGTTCAAGCTGCGTACATATTGATCAAATTGCCATTTTGAGTAGCCATAAACATTGAGAGGGTTTTCGTATTCACGACTTTCGGTAAATTGCTTATTACCGCCATAGGTTGCAGCCGAAGAAGCATAAATAAAGGCAATAGAATGCTCCAGGCAATAATGTAATAAGCTTTTGGAATACTCATAATTATTTTGCATCATGAATTTACCATCCCATTCTGTTGTAGATGAGCAAGCGCCTTCATGAAAAATGACATCTATTTTAAGGGGTAAGCCGGTATTGGTTTGTATTCTGTTAAGAAAGTCGTCTTGATCCCAATAATCAGCAATATCGCAGTCAACAATATTACGGAACTTTGTACCATCAGTTAAATCATCAACAATAATAATATCCGTACGCCCTTGTTGATTGAGGGTTTTAACAATGTTGCTGCCGATAAATCCAGCGCCGCCTGTGACAATAATCATAGCTTTTAGCCTTGGTGTTTTTTGGTTTAGAAAAAATTGAGAATACCGTAGATTGGTTTAGTTTTTTTGTGCAGTAAAATAATGTAACCTAACAATTAATCATGCTAGCTTTAAATGTTGCTTATGTTATTCGCGCTACACTGGTTAAGCTAAGCTGCATTTCATTAGCTGGTTTACTGATTTTTAATACGTTCAATTGTGGTCGTAGTGGATTTACCATCGACAAAATCAAGGATTTGCACTTTACCGCCTGCGTTAATAATAGCTTCTGCACCGACAACTTCTTCGGGTTTATAGTCGCCGCCTTTTACCAGTATGTCGGGCAAAAATGTACTATAAATACGTTCAGGGGTTTCTTCAAAGAAAGGGATAACCCAATCCACACAACCTAATGCGGCGATAATGGTCATACGGTCGGCTAATTTATTAATCGGACGAGAAGGGCCTTTTAATTGCTGTACCGATGCATCGGAATTGATGGCTACCACCAAACGGTCCCCTAATAGCCTAGCCTGTTCAAGATAGGCTACATGGCCGGCATGTAAAATATCAAAACAGCCATTGGTCATCACAACTTTTTCGCCACTTTTTTGTGCAAACTCGATTTCTTTTTTTAGTTCATCTTCTGACACGACACCACTAATGTTTTCCTTATCGCCATGTAATGCACGGTTAAGCTCATGGCTGGAAACGGTCGAAGTACCGAATTTTCCTACGACTATGCCGGCGGCCATATTAGCCAGGTGCATGGCATGCTGTAAGCCTAGCCCTGAGGCAACTCCTAATGCCATACTTGCAATAACAGTATCACCAGCACCAGTGACATCGAAGACTTCACGCGCATGAGTAGGTAAAAAATGAGCTTCCGATTTTTTAATTAAAGCCATTCCATGTTCGCTTAAAGTAACCAGCAAAGCTTCAATGTTGTGTTGCGCGAGTAATGCTTGCCCTTTACTTATAATTTGTTCATTATTCTCGCATGGCCCGACAACTGCCTGAAATTCAGACCTGTTAGGCGTAATTAAAGTTGCGCCTTGGTAACGCGAAAAATCTGTACCTTTAGGATCAACAAAACTTTGCACGCCTTGTGCATTAGCTAATTCAAGTAACTGTGGAATATGCTCTAAAACGCCTTTGGCATAATCCGAGAAGATAACAACATCGGCTTTAGCCAATGCTGACTTATAATGTGTCAGCAGCTCCGAGTAGTCAAAATCTATTAAAGATTCTTCAAAATCCAGACGTATAAGCTGCTGGTGTTGCGCAACTATACGTAATTTGCAAGCAGTTGGCACTTTATTGCATTTAATAAAATCACAAGTAACACCTTTAGTTTCTAATAAATCTTGCAGTTCATTGGCTTCATTATCATCGCCGACTATACCTAATAGCGTAACGTTGGCAGCTAATGAGGCAATATTTAAGGCGACATTTCCAGCGCCACCCGCGCGCGCTTCTTTTTTTGCAACCTTGACGATAGGTACTGGGGCCTCTGGCGATACACGTGTAGTTTGCCCAGACCAGTAATAGTCGAGCATCAGGTCACCGACCACCAGTATATTTAATCCTTTAAACCCCGGGATTTCACTAATCATTATCGACCTCATCTACCATTTCGCACCACCAGTGATAAATTATCATATGCGCTTCCTGAATTCGGGCTGTGGTCTTAGATGGAATGACAATAGGCATATCTACCAGGGATTTTAAACGTCCACCATCTCCTCCCGTTAAACCAATCACCGTCATGTTTTTTTGTTTAGCTGTGATACTCGCCTGGATAATATTTTCACTATTGCCCGAAGTTGAAATTGCAATTAAACAATCACCCTCAGCCCCCAGAGCTTCAATTTGGCGAGAAAACAGACTATCAAAACTGAAGTCATTGGGATGCGCTGTCAGGATAGAAGTATCTGTAGTCAGTGCAATGGCCGGATAAGCGCGGCGATTCTTATGGTAGCGAATAACCAGCTCGGCCGCAAAATGCTGACAATCAGCTGCACTTCCGCCATTGCCACAGAGCAGGATTTTATGTCCAGATAGCAGAGTGCTAATGATCAGCTTGGATGCCGCGGTGATCAAAGGCTTATAGCCAGTTAACTGATTAATAAGCTGCAGGTGTTCTTGTACCACATCAGAAAAATCGTTTGCTACTGTCGACATTAGAATCCCAATTATTTTTATATTGTGCGAGAGGATATTGTATTGAACATTTAACTACAGAGAGCAATTAGTTTGTTTTCTACACTTTGATAAAATTGTTCCCCATAATTTTGAGGTACTTCAAAATTTGCCTGTTTTTCTGGATCACTGATTGTTGCCCAACGTTTAGAGCTAGCGAACAAGTTGTCACCAAAAAATGATAATGTTTTAATATTTAAAGCCCCCGCCAAGTGCATGGGGCCAGTTGAGGTACTCACAAACAGATTAAAAGAGGCAATTAATTTGCAAAAATCGATTAATGAACTTTTTGATTCAATCAGCTCAGAGGGGAAATCAATATGGCTTTCTATATAGGCTTTACTTTCGCTGTCATCAGGTCCAAAAGTAAAAACCACCTTGATATCTTGTATTTCAGCAATTGATTTTGCAAGTTTTAAGTAATCGACTAGTTTTAAATTACCTGCGCTACTACCACCAAAACCAGGATGGAATCCTATGGTTTTTGTATGCGAACTGGATGTTGGATTATTAAACTGTAAAAAAGGCCTATTTAGCTGGCAATTAATATCCGGAGAAAATGCTTTAAGCAGGTCGATATTATATTGCCATTCAGTTTTTTTAACCTGGCCTCTGCTTTGTTTAACGGTCTGATTAAAAAACAGTTGAGCTAGTTTTGTTGCTGGAGATATGCGCTTTTTTATGCCGGACAAGAATAATATTATCCCTAGCCGCGTATCAATAAAACAAGAAATACTGGTAGCTATTTTTTGTTGGCGAATGTTTTTTATAAGTTCTATAAAATTATCAGAATATAAAATAACATCATCTATATAGTCGATTGATCTGGCCAGGTCATAATTTATTTTAGAAACCAGTACAATTACTCGATGATTGGTATAAGTTTTTAAAATCTTTAACATCGGTAATATGGTTATAAAATCGCCAATTTTATCGTGTCTAGTGACTAATATATTCATTGTTTCAGGCTTTTATTCATTTCATATAATTTCATATGTTTATAAAAAGTCGTAGCCATATGAGAAAAAGCGATAATGATGCCTGGATAGCCATCCAAAAAACCTAATTTTAAAACATAGGTTTTAAAAAATGCAAAATGTGCATTGATAATAGCTTTTAAAGGCGAAGTTGATTTTTTGCCGGTATTATCCTTTGCATACAATGTTGAGTATCGATCCAGCTTGGTTATAAAGTCTGAAATTGTTGCATAAGGGTAATGTTGTATCGTACCCTTAATATGTTTGATATGAAAACCATCCTCAATAATGGTTTCATGTACACTTTTATCAGTAAAAGCAGTTTTATTTTTATTATATAGTCTGGGAATAATATCTTTTCCCCAGCAATGGGTTATTTTTGCCGATTGATAAAAATTCTCTCGTAAAATGGTATAAATACACAGCTCATCTAGCATGGTTTGCTGTAGATTTTGTATGCAATCATCAGACAAAACTTCATCCGCATCTAATGAAAGTATCCAGTCATTTTCTGCAAAACTTGCCGCTTTATTTTTGCTGGGACCAAAACCGATAAACTCACCTTGGATCAGTTTAACATTAGCATAGCTTCTGGCGATGTCTTCGGTGCTATCTGAAGAGTTATTAATGTATAAAATAACTTCATCAAAGTAAGCTAAAGAATCTAAAGTATTGGTCAGGGTGCTTGCAGCATTTTTAGCAATGATTACACAGGAAATATGCTGTATTTTTGTATTATGCATAATTCTATTGACTCAAAGCATCGAAAAACTGATGAAAGTTGGCGACTTGATTAAAAATAGCATAATTCAGGTTCAGGGTAATAAGCTTTCAGACTAAGGAATATGGGATAATATTCGAAAAATGATTATAGCACTTTAACTGATGACCCAAAAATACATAGAAAAAATATTAAGAGCCAAAGTTTATGATGTTGCGGAGGAAACTCCGCTTGATTATGCGCCTTTCCTGGCAAAACGTTTTAACAATCAGATTTATTTGAAGCGTGAAGATCTGCAGCCTGTTTTTTCTTTTAAATTGCGAGGTGCATATAACAAAATCGTATTTCTCAGTGAACAGGAAAAGCAGCTTGGTGTCATTGCTGCTTCTGCTGGCAACCATGCACAAGGCGTCGCATTGTCGGCCACCAAACTAGGTATAAAATCGTTAATAGTCATGCCTAAAACGACTCCCGAAATCAAAGTTAATTCGGTACGTGCCTGGGGTGCAAAAGTGATTCTGCATGGAGATTCATTTGATGATGCTTATGCTCATGCCAAAGACATAGCGAAACAAAAAAATATGACCTTCGTGCACCCCTATGATGATCCTGATGTGATCGCAGGTCAGGGAACAGTGGCGATGGAAATACTGCGCCAGAAAACCGATATGATAGACGTGATTTTTGTACCTGTAGGCGGTGGTGGCTTAATTTCGGGAATAGCCGTTTATGCAAAATTTGTTCGCCCTGATATTAAAATTATCGGTGTCGAACCGAATGATTCTGATTGTTTAAATCAGGCATTAAAAGCTAACAGGCGGGTGACATTAAAGCAAGTTGGCTTGTTTGCCGATGGTGTGGCTGTAAAACAAATAGGTAAAGAACCTTTTCGACTGGCAAGGAATTTGGTAGACGAAGTTATTACTGTAAATCCGGATGAAATCTGTGCCGCAATAAAGGATATTTTCGATGATACCCGATCCGTTGCAGAGCCAGCGGGAGCGCTCGCTGTTGCAGGACTAAAAAAATATGTGGAAAGAGAACAAATTACTGGTCAGACCTTAATAGCAATAGAGAGTGGCGCAAATATTAACTTTGACCGTTTGCGCTATGTTGCCGAACGAACTCAGGTGGGTGAACACAGGGAAATACTCCTGGCGGTGACCATTCCTGAGCAGCCGGGAAGTTTTCTGGCTTTTTGTAAATTATTAGGTAAGCGCAGTATCACCGAATTTAATTACCGCTATTTTGATTCGGGGCGCGCGCAAATATTTGCCGGTATTTCAAGTAGCGGGAATGAAACGGATAAAACTGAAATAATCAGCCAATTACAGGATAAAGGTTTTTCCGTTACCGATATGACTCAGAATGAACTGGCAAAAGAGCATATTCGTTATATGGTTGGAGGACATGCGCCTAGTGAATTAAATGAAGTGATTTATAGTTTGCAGTTCCCCGAACGGCCGGGTGCTTTACTACGCTTTTTAACCTCATTGGGCAGTCAATGGAATATTAGTCTATTTCATTATCGTAATCATGGTGCTGCTTTTGGTAAAGTATTGATAGGTGTCCAAATTGCAAAGTCCGAACAACCTGCTTTGCAATTATGCTTTGATGCTCTGGGTTTTCTTTATACCGAGGAAACTAAAAATCCAGCTTATCAATTATTTACTGGCGGGCGAGGCTAGGACATCAGTTTTTTTAAGCTTCAAGCAAGCGTTTTAATGCGGAGCCTGCATGTTTAAAAATAGGCCAGCCATCACCCGTTAAAACCGTATCAATAGCTGATAGACTGGCAAGTCGCGTTACTGATTGTTGCGCTAGAGCCCGGTCTGTTAATTTTGCATTGGGTAGCAGGCATAATTCACCGGCCACATGAGAACGGATTAAATCTCCAGTGATAAGTGTGCTGTTTTCTAGTACTAAAGCAAGTTCTCCCGGAGTTTTTGAACCTTCAAGCTGATAAGCGATAAGACCTGGAACAATTTCTTCATTATCAGTAATCCAGCGGTCACAACTGACAGGAAAATTTTCTTGTTCCCCCGCTGGGCCGAAAATTTTTGCCCCGGTTTGTGTCGCTATATTTTCAGCATCACGGCAATGATCACTATTGGTAATGACGATAATACTGGCGCCGCCTAGTATTTGTAGATGTTTAAAATCATGGTCTGACAGGGCTAAGGGATCAATTAGCACATTACCTTGTTCACGAACCCAGAGTACACTGTGAAAATCCAGGTTTCGTTCTTGATTAAATTCTGACCAGCCAAATAAGTCTTTTTTATGTAATTGTTTCATATGGATGTTTTAAATATTCTCAGTATTCAATAAGTGAATTCTATAAGCAGGGAGTGTTAGGATTATATACTTTGCGCGCTAACAGTTGTGGATTTTATAGTAC
>CAYWLM010000100.1:0-9024 GCA_964459125.1 uncultured Methylomonas sp.
GCAATTTGGAGGGCGAGCAAATCTGCGGGCTGGAACATTAGAGAATGACTGCAGCCTCGAAAACTACACCACACAGAAGTTGCCGTGTGGGTTTTGCCAAGCGCCGACCGGTTCATAGCACTGGGAAGGCCGTTGTCTTGTGGGAAGAAACGGGTAAATGCACCATAAGAGCAGCCGGGGTAGGGGGCCTTGCACGCAGAGAAAGATTTGTAGAGATAACGTCGGGAATACTTCCAGCAGGGGTTGACAGCAAGCTGCAAAGACCTTATGTTCAAGGATAATTCCGTAGGCATAAGGAGGATTTAGGATTGTCGCATGAGTTCATATGAGCGATGAAGGTAGGGTAACTCCTGTCGACGAGGTACTTGATGCCTTGATGTGAAAGGTAACACCTTGATCATGCAAAGGGGCTCTGGGCACTTGATAGCCTTTTGAGTACTCGGACAATGTAAGGCCGAGGAATATAGTGGAGGTAACTTTGGAAGTAAACTAAGAAATAGAGGGGCGTATGTGGGTCAACACTTAAGTTTCATATTCTTTAGAAAGGCAACCGAAGGTATAATCAAGGTCAGAACCGGACTCGGGAAAACCGACCGTCCGGGATCGTAGGGGGGGCTTGTGGAAACGTGATGTATGGCTAATAGCTATTTGCTACTAATCTGGAAACAGAGGAGGGTACCATGGATAAACTATTAGCCTAAGCTTGCGCGCGCCACATTTCTACCCCGACCGCCTGTTTTCCTAACACTCCTGTGAAGCCAAAATCCTGCGCCATACTTTCGGGTATTATTAAACCCTCGCTCCTAAGCGAATGGATAGACTCGTAGCGTAAGCTATAAAGTGGGGTACGATATGCATATCTAAACCTGGAGTTTAAATATTTACAGAGCTTCGCGATGTATAACTTATACAAATATAGGAGCCATTTGCCGCCAATAACGGCCACTATGTGCTCTTTCATGCCAGTGCTGTAGCTGGTGGTTAACGCCTTTGCTCGTTAGAATTGAACTTAAATGGTGGTTGTTATCCAGAAAAGGGTCTTGTTCACCAATCACCAAAGTAATATCCATTGCTCTTAAATGATCTATGCGCCAGGTGCAATCAAGATTTGGTAAAAAATGAGTAGGCGTATTAAAGTAAATATCCTCGTTGTAATATCCATCGAACAGATTCTTAAAGCAATCAATATTAAGTGTTAAATCATAGCGGCCTGAAAAAGCGACCAGTTTTTTAAATAGTTGCGGGTGACGAAAGGCTATATTTGCTGCCTGAAAAGCACCTAAACTGAGGCCATGCGAAATAACGCAATCAAACTGATTTTTATGCTGCATAAAAGGTAGCACTTCCTGCAAAACATAAGCTTCATAGCTTTTTTGGCGTTCTATGCGCCCATGGGGATGTGCCCACCAGCAATAAAAACTTTCTGTATCCACACTATCAATGCAATATAATTGCAGATATCCCTGGTCGATTTTATTTTGCAAAGCGTTGACCATGCCCAGTTGTTCATATTCATAAAAGCGCCCACCCCGGGTAGGAAATACCAGCACTTTAGCGCCCGCATGACCAAAAACCAGCAACTCCATATCACGCCGTAAATGCTCACTCCACCATTTGTGATATTCACGATTCATTATCAACTCCGCAAAAAGCAGTCATCAGTTGAGTTACTAAGTGGTTTAAAAAAGTCATCTATTTCCTGTAGTAATTGTTGTTCCTGTTGCTCACGCTCTGGATAGTCAAAATGACCAGCATCCAAAACAAACAGGCGTTTGGGTTTATGAGTGGCATTGTAAATAGCAAATTGGCCAGGTGGCGCCACACAGGGGTCATAAAGTGCACATGCATAATGCATCGGTATACTAATGCGTTTTGCTGCAGTCACAGCATCGTAATAACGTAACACTTTTAAAGTCTGTTTTTTATGACGACAGTAAAACTGTTGCTGACTCTGGGCACTGCCAATAGTTGGTAGACGCAAGCGTAACGGATGATGTCCAAAAGCCGGTACATTGAAATGTCCTCTGGCAATACGTTGTTCATAAGCTAAAGCCAGAGCGCCGGTGCCACCACTAAAGCTGATACCTAAATAACCCAGATGTCCCGATAATTGGGGGAATAAGCGCAATATAGCGCTGACGCCCAGCCATATATCTTCAACACATCCACCGATAATATATTGCTTTAATGTGTCAATATTATGTAAAACATGCCATTTTGGCTCAGAAGAAATAGATTTATGGCTACTTAAAGATAAACCGCGAAAACAAGGAAACAGTAGCGCAGTATCTTTAAAGGGTAAATGAAAATCCGGTGCATCACGGCCACCATAGCCATGGCCAACAATAAATCCCCGCTTAATCACACCAGACTCGGGGAGCAACAACCAGCCACGGATATTAAATTGCCCGGTAGATACATAGCTAACATCAAAGATACGCCACCCAGCACGGTTTTTACCAGTATCCTTTATTTGTGGCATCGTCTGTAGGCTTAAAGCATCCTGATAACGCTTTTGCCAGAACGCATCAAATCCTACAGGTTCTCTGGGTGATTGTATCTGCAGTAACTGTTTTAATGTGTAACCATAACTGGGATCAAACCTATAGGTATCAGACATGACATTGAATAGAGCAAGAGAAAATTAACAAGCGTACCAAAACCTTGAAATTTAGCATATCATCATTACATTTCTTAGTGGTTTATATTCTTGAGTTGAGCTGTTCTAAATAGTTTTTCAGGCTAATGCAAAAAGAGGCATTAGAAAAATCTTTCTTGACCTCTTTAAGCTCCTCGGCTACTCTACAACGGCTAGCAACACTCAATTCTCTCATGCACATTGCTGATAAGCGATGCTTAAACCTTAGTTATCCGATATTAAACATAATTTATGTGGCAACTTATTCTTGCAGACTTAGTCGGTCTTTGGGTGGTAATAGATCCTATCGGCACCGTTCCTGTTTTTATCTCGGTAACAAAAAATTTATCCCCTAAGCAGCGAAGAAATACAGCCATTAAAGCCGTTGCATTTGCAGCCTTGATCTTGCTATTTTTTTTATGTGTAGGGCAGATATTATTGGAGGCTTTAGACATTCATCTGGTTTCTTTTCAAATTACTGGCGGAATCATCCTGTTTTTGTTTGCTCTGACCATGATCTTTGGAGAATCCAAGCCGGAACAGGAAGAACAGCTGGAAGTTGAAGCAGGGATGGATTGTGCTGTGTTTCCTTTGGCCATGCCTTCCATTGCTTCGCCAGGAGCCATGCTTGCCGTTGTGGTATTGACTGATAATAACCGTTTTGACCTATACAACCAGATGATTACCGCATCGGCGATGATGATAGTGCTATTTGCGACCTTACTCTTGTTGCTGAGTGCGGGCTGGATTTTACGCATTATTGGTAAGTCAGGGGCTGGTATCATAAGTCGAGTGATGGGGTTGATACTGGCTACCGTGGCAACAGAATATATTTTATCAGGATTGAAAGTCTATTTTCATTCAGTAGTATAGCAGGAGTGATAAATAATGAGACTAAGTGCAAGGGCTGGGCGTAAAATATTAATATCCTTGATATGCAGTTTTATTTTAACGGCATGTGATGAGTGGAAGCAAGCAAACGAGGTATTGCACACCAATAACACTGAAGACAGTTCATTTTTTTATTTGTTAAAGGACAATAGCCTTTCACTAACTCAAGAAAAGACATTTTATATTCCGGTTTATTCAGACATTTTTGTAGCCGGAGGGAGTAAGCTGAATTTAGCGATTACCTTGAGTATACGTAATACTGATTTTACTTACCCGCTGATTGTTAATAATGTGAATTATTACAATACTGCTGGAAAATTAATCGAAAATTACCTAGAAATACCCTATCTTCTTGAGCCTATGGCATCGACGCATTTTTTTGTCAGCCAGGCTGATGCACGCGGTGGGACGGGCGCTAATTTTATTGTCAAATGGTCGGCAAACAAACTGGCTAATAAACCTATTATTGAAGCCGTAATGGCCGGAGCTACGGGTACACAAGGCATGTCTTTTTTGAGCACTGGGCGAGAAATAAAAAATAACCAGCAAGCCTCATTAGGCCCTAAAAGCGAATGACCAAGCGAAGCGTATCTACGGTTAAAGTGAGTTAGTCACTAAAAAATCAATGATTCTGACGATTCTGTCCATGGGGGATATTTCTCCATAACGCTAATAAATAGCTCGGACTGGAGAAAATGCTTCAGCCATATCTGTAAATTATGATAAGGCGATAGGTAAAACCAGTCGCTATCAACCAAGGAAAACTGGCGGATAAACGGGAAAATTCCTATGTCGGCCATGGAGATTTTATCACCCATCATAAAATCATGCTTAGCAAGCCGATGTTCTAATAAAGCGAGAAACTGTTCCCCTTGACGCCGATAATATTCAGCAGATTGTTCCGGGTGCCGGTCTGCATATTTGTATAGGTCTAGCCAGTTTTTAAAGTTGAAGTCATTGTTATCTAACAAGCTATTAATTAGATCTATGGCATCAATATTTTCTTTAGGCAGCCAAGCTTCGGGATCGTTATGTGCTAACGCCCATTGTATAATATCGCGGCTTTCATCAATGATAGCTCCATTTGCTAGCACCAGTAGAGGAACAGTACCTTTTGCGGAGCTCTGTAACATTTCCGCAGGCTTGTTTTTTAATTCGATTTCACGTAAGTATACTTTAACTCCGCTATATTTTAGTGCCATACGAGCACGCATCGCATAGGGACAGCGACGAAAGGAATACAGTATTGCCAGGTCTGGAGCGAGGTGTTGACGTTTTTTAGGCATATCAATCTGATATTTCTTGGCTGGCCCAGCGATTACTGTTTTCAATCGAGACTGGTTTTTGATTGAATCAAAAACCAGTCACTGAGTCGTGTGAATCAAGCATTATTAATTAACGTTTCAGCTTTGCCTGGAGGATCTTATTAACCTCGCCAGGATTTGCTTTGCCTTGTGACGCTTGCATGGTTTGTCCGACAAAAAAGCCAAACACTTTGTCTTTACCGCTTAAATATTGCGCAACCTGCCCAGGATTATCGGCGATGATTTTATCAATAATCGCTTCAATCGCACCGCTATCGGTGATTTGTTTTAGACCTTGTGCTGCAATAATGGCATCAGCATCGTCGTCACTGGTCCACATTACTTCAAATACCTGCTTGGCAATTTTACCTGAGATGGTTTTGTCGGCAATACGTTTTAATAGGCCTGCCAGGCGCTGGTATGCAACAGGTGACTGGTTAATGTCCAGTCCTTGCTTATTCAGAGCGCCTAATAGATCACTCGTCACCCAGTTGCTGCATATTTTTGCATCACAGCCGGATTCCTTGACTAAGGCCTCAAAGTAATTCGCCAGCTCTTTGGAACTGGATAAGTTCGTAGCTGTCTCAGAGTCTACTTTATAGTCTGCTATAAAACGTTCTCTTTTGAGCTGAGGTAATTCAGGTAATTCCGCTTTGACCTCTGCACGCAATTCTTCACTGATAAATACAGGTAATAAGTCAGGATCAGGGAAATAACGGTAATCGTTCGCTTCTTCCTTGCTACGCATAGAGCGGGTTTCATTTTTATCCGCATCATACAGACGCGTTTCCTGGGTGATTTTGCCGCCTGATTCAATAATAGAAATCTGGCGTTCAACTTCGATATTAATTGCTTTTTCTACAAATTTGAACGAATTGATATTTTTCAGCTCAGTACGTGTGCCGTATTCTTCCTGCCCTACTGGGCGCACTGAGACATTGGCATCACAACGGAAAGAACCTTCTTGCATATTGCCATCACAAATATCTAGATACCGCACCAGTTCATGAATTTTACGCATATAGGCAACTGCTTCTTTGGCAGAGCGCATATCAGGTTCTGATACAATTTCCAGTAAAGGTGTGCCGGCACGGTTCAAATCGATACCTGTTAAGCCATGAAAGTCTTCATGCAATGATTTCCCCGCATCCTCTTCTAAATGCGCACGAGTGACACCTACGCGTTTAGTATCGCCATTGATGTCAATATCCATGTGACCGATACCGACGATAGGGTGATCCATCTGGCTGATTTGGTAGCCTTTGGGTAAATCAGGGTAGAAGTAATTTTTTCTGGCAAACACGGAGTAATCGGCAATTTCAGCTTCAATTGCCATGCCAAATTTGACCGCCATACGCACAGCTTCCTGATTTAATACAGGTAATACGCCTGGAAAGCCTAAATCAACGGCACAGGCTTGCGTATTTGGTTCAGCGCCGTAAGCAGTCGATGCGCCCGAAAATATTTTTGATTTTGTTGCCAGTTGGGCATGTATTTCCAGCCCGATAACAGTTTCCCATTGCATAGTATGACTCCTTACGCAAAGCCTTGCGGCGTTTGTTGATGCCAGTCGGTGACTTGCTGATATTGGTGAGCCACATTGAGCAGTTTTGCTTCGGCAAAGTAATTGCCAATAATCTGTAAGCCTACTGGTTTGTTATCTATAAACCCTGCCGGAATAGACATGGCCGGTAAGCCAGCCAGATTAATGGCAATGGTATAGATATCCGCTAAATACATTTCGATAGGGTCACTGGTTTTTTCACCGATACCGAATGCCGGGGTAGGAGAGACAGGACCCATAATGACATCGACCTGTTCCAGTGCTTTATTAAAATCATCGCTGATTAAACGGCGAATTTTTTGTGCCTTGATGTAATAGGCATCATAATAACCTGCAGATAACGCATAGGTGCCTACTAGAATACGGCGTTTTACTTCTGTGCCAAAGCCTTCTCCCCTTGAGCGAATATACATGTCGTTCAAGTCTGCTGGATCAGCACAACGATAGCCAAAGCGCACGCCATCCATACGCGAAAGGTTTGCTGAGCATTCTGCCGGGGCAATTACGTAATAAGCAGGAATAGCGAGCTTTAAATTAGGCATGGAAACTTCGATTACTTGCGCGCCCATTTTTTTATATTCATTAATAGCCGATTCAATAACCGTGGCCATGTTGCTGTTTAATGCGTCATCGAAGAATTCTTTGGGTAGACCAATTTTTAAACCCGCAAGGCTATCGTTTAGGCCTGCACTATAATCGGGAACCTCGAGTTCAACGCTAGTTGAATCTTTGGGGTCAAAACCTGCCATTGCCTGGAGCATTAAAGCTGCATCTTCGGCAGTTTGGGTCATCGGGCCGCCTTGATCCAGGCTGGATGCATAGGCAATCATGCCATAGCGTGAAACACGACCATAAGTAGGCTTTAAACCTGTGATACCACAGAGGGCGGCTGGTTGGCGAATAGAGCCGCCGGTATCTGTTCCTGTTGCTCCGGGAATTAAACGTGCGGCAACAGCAGCGGCAGAGCCACCGGATGAACCGCCGGGAACCGTATTAGTTGCCCAGGGGTTGTGTACTGCACCATAAAAACTAGTTTCATTGGACGAGCCCATGGCGAATTCGTCCATATTTAATTTACCTAGAGTCACAGTGCCAGCTGCATGCAGCTTTTCAACTACGGTAGCATTGTAGGGCGCGATAAAATTATCTAGCATTTTTGAACCACAACTGGTTTTAATGCCCTGGGTGCAAAATATATCTTTATGTGCGATGGGTACCCCTGTCAGTAAAGGTGCATTACCTTTTGAAAGCGCTATATCAGCTTGTTGTGCAGTGGTAACAGCCTGTGTTTCCGTAATGCTAATAAAGCTATTCAGGTTTTGGTGTTGCTTGATACGATCAAGGTAGAACCGGGTTAGTTCCGCGCTGGAATAGTCGCCGGCTCGCAATCCTTTAACCAGTTGTGCAATGGTATTAGTGTGCATGTATTATTTCCTTATTCGATAACTTTGGGAACAAGATACAAGTTCGCTTCGACTTGCGGAGCAATGGCCTGAAAGGCTTCTCTTTGATTGATTTCGCAGACTTGATCAGGGCGTAAACGTTGTGTCTGATCAAGAGAGTGCGCCATAGGTGCGACGTTATCGGTGTCGATAGTGCCCATATGGGCAACTAAATCTAACATACCAGATAAATCTTTGGCATAGGATTCGGTGTCCTGGGTATCAATTCCCAGGCGTGCTAAATAGGCAATTTTATTAACATCATCAGCTGTTAACGACATTTTAACTCCACTAAACTATAGGGTTTTCAACTAGTTTTTTCACCTTTTACTGACCTGTATTCTGGGCTGAAAAATGGTGAATAATGCAATATGATACTTTATATCTTGCCCAAATACCTCATTGATTGTTAAAGTATCAAGATTTTCTAAGTGTTCAGGAACAGGAATTAATGTTTAATAAAATACGAGGCTTATTTTCTAATGATTTATCAATTGATTTAGGAACTGCTAATACACTTATTTATATACCCGGACAGGGTATTGTCCTCAATGAGCCTTCTGTTGTTGCTATTAAAGAAGACAAGGTTCGTGGTTCAAAAATGATTGCCGCTGTCGGCACCGATGCGAAGCTGATGATAGGCCGTACGCCTGGAAACATTACCGCTATTCGTCCATTAAAAGACGGGGTGATTGCTGATTTTGCGGTAACTGAGCGTATGTTGCGCGAATTTATCAAAAAAGTTCATGAGAACAAGTTTTTTCGTCCTAGTCCGCGTATTTTAATTTGTGTGCCTTGCGGTTCTACTCAAGTTGAACGGCGAGCTATTAGAGAGTCAGCCGCGATGGCTGGTGCGCGTGAGGTGTATCTGATCGAAGAGCCTATGTCGGCAGCCATTGGTGCTGGTTTGCCGGTTGATGAAGCACATGGCTCTATGGTTCTGGATATAGGCGGCGGCACATCTGAAGTGGCCATTATCTCGCTTAATGGTATCGTTTATTCAGCTTCAGTGAGAATAGGCGGTGATCGCTTTGATGAGGCAATTATTAATTATGTGCGCAGAAATTACGGTACATTAATCGGTGAAGCGACAGCTGAAAGAATTAAGCATGAAATTGGCACCGCTTATCCGGGTAGTGAAATTATGGAGATCGAAGTCAAGGGACGTAATTTAGCTGAGGGTGT
>CAYWLM010000101.1:0-8910 GCA_964459125.1 uncultured Methylomonas sp.
GCTCCTAGCCAGTCTTTTGGCGCTTCTTTACTGCGTTGTAGCGTGACTTTAATACCCGGGCCCATCCAGAAAATAAGCCCAAGTGCCATGACGCCTAATAACACACTTTCCCACATTGCTAATTGCATTTTTCCTCTCTTTGTTATCTTTAGTAGAAGTGTTATCGCTTCAGCTTATACATAGCCTATACAAAACAGCTAAAGCTGATTTACTCCTGATGTTATTAAATTGGATATTAATCGGGTTAATAGTACCTGATGCAGGCTAAAGCCTACTGCAAGAAAAACTAATCAAATAAATCCATTTGCTGATAGTAGTTTGTTTGCTTTTCCAGAGTTGACAAGGTTATGCCTAATAAGCGTATTTTACTCTGCCCTATGCCGTCTTTGCGTAACAGTTGCCTAAATAGGGGCATAGTTTCTAGCTGGCTTTGTATGGGTTTATTAAAAGTCAGGCTTCGAGTAATTTGCTGAAAATCATGATATTTTACTTTAATTGTCAAAGTGCGTGCATAGAGCTTTTTTGCATATACTTTGAGTAAAGCTTTATCCAGTAACTCTGTTAACTGTTGATAAATTTCATTACTTTGCACTAGATCCTGGCTATAGGTTGTTTCCGTGCCTATTGATTTACTTTCACGATCAACTCGAACAGGTCTTTCATCAATGCCCAGTGCTATATTAAAGAAAAACAACGCAGATTTACCAAAGTGCTGCTGTAGATCAGGCAAAGAAAACTGTTTAAGATCTGCGCCATTTTTTATCCCTAGACCATGCATTTTTTGTTCAGTCGCTTTACCCACACCATGAAATTTTCCAATGGGTAATTGTGCAATAAAATCCAGTCCCTGCTTTGGTGTTATTAAATATAGCCCATCTGGTTTATCCATATCAGAGGCTATTTTTGCAAGAAATTTATTATAAGAAACACCTGCCGATGCAACTAATCCAGTCTCGGATAAAATCTGTTGCTTTATTGTTTGTGCGATGCGTGTTGCAGACCCCTGACAGAGCTCACTATGAGTGACATCCAGGTAGGCTTCATCCAGTGATACCGGCTCCACCAAGGCAGTGTATTGATAAAAGATCTGACGGATAAGGAATGAAACTTCCCTGTAAATAGCAAACCGCGGCTTTACAAAAACAGCCTTGGGACACAAGCTAAACGCTCGGGATGATGGCATAGCAGAATGAATGCCGTATTTTCTTGCTTCATAACTACATGTGGCAACAACACCTCGACTATTAGGTGCACCCCCCACAATTATTGGTTTGTGCTGATATTCTGGGTTATCTCGCTGCTCTACCGCTGCAAAAAACGCATCCATATCCAGGTGAATGATTTTACGCAACGGCACAGACATGGCTTTATTTCAGGTGTCGATGTAGCACAATGTTTATAAATTCTTTATCAGCATTCAGGTTTTAATAATATGCGCATAAATGCGTACTTTTAAATAATTAAAAAGACTGTCATTCCCGTATGCTTTTAGCAGAAATCCTGATATTTATAGACTAGATCCCCGCTAAAAAATTGCGCGGATGACGGTTTTTATTAAATATTCATTCCTTAGTGACTAAATCCCTTTTGTTAATAGCTTCCTCTGTTAAATCCCAGTCGGAAAAAGGAAAAGGCACTGTGTCAATATTAAAGGTCATAAACAGCAATATATGATACAAATAAGCCGCTAATTTTTGACCGAAGCCTAAAATATGCTTATTAGTGTCTCCAGTAATTAAAGCTGAGGCAATTTGCAATAACACAACAACCCAGATCAGGGTGCGTACAACGCCCGCTATAACAGCAAAGATAAGAATAAAGCCTATACGTTTCCAGGTGCTAACCTGTTTAAGATTATCTTGTAACTGTTCTTCCATTATTTATTAACCTCTGTTCATTACATCACGTAAATCAAGTGCAGCAGCACTTGCACGCGATACATAACTTGCCATTGCCAATGAATAATTAGCAGAAATACCGTAACCATCACCATTCAAAATAACAGGACTGGTAATCGGCGCCAAAGCATTTTCCATTTCATGTATCATGATTTCTACGGTATCCATTGCACGTTTATCTTCTAATATCAATCTAAAATCATATTTGATGGATTTTAATATATGTAGCAATGCCCAGCAGGAACCTCGTGCTTGCCAGAATTCATCATCCAGTTTCAACCAGCTAGTCTGTGAAATCGCAGCTGATTTTTCCTGTTTAATGTCATATGCTTCATAGCGATCAGTGCTGGCACTCAACCGAGTTGAAATTCCACCCAGTCGCTTGATAATAATCTCTACATATTGCCATAAGTTATCGGCCCTGGAATAAAAGTGCCCCGGGTTTTTATGTTCGGGATCTGCTAAACGTCTCATATAGGCATGCAGTGCCGCAATGCCTTTTTCATATTCCGCTTCGGTAGACGGTAAAGCCCATGAATTACGTTCGTAATAAAAATACGGCTCGGCTCTGGCTAAATCTGGATCTTCTGCTGATTGTGATTGCGCGCGCGCCAGATGATTTCTTAATGCAGAAGCCCCATCGCGCAACATAATCAGTGCACCATATTCCCAGCTCGGAATATTATCGAGCAGAATACCTGGTATACCGACATCATTGGTAAGATAGCCTCCCGGCTTATAGAGTAATGTTTCCGCAATATGCACCAATGTATTTGCGTACACATAACCATTAGGCAAATGATCAAGGCCCTGCTCCTCCTGGCGTGCTCTTGCTTCCTTCATTACATCGAAAGTTTTAGGTTCAATGCTCCAGTAACCAGACAGTACGACAATAATAATGACCAAAATCACACCAAGAACACCGATAAACCATGCAAATCCCTTTGACTCTGCTTCATGCGAAAAATCGCTGGCTGCCATTTTATAATCCTATTCTATTTAGTAATGATGTCTGCAAACTCAACAAGAAAAACCATATATCACGTCAGTACAAACTAATGGATACTATATTAACATTATTTATCTGTAATAGGCATAGATAAATCCCCGAAGAAAATGGTCAATTTAATTTGCTGGTTTTTTTAGCGCGCGGGTGTGCTTGATCATACACTTCGGCCAGATGTTGAAAATCTAAATGTGTATAAATTTGTGTGGTACTAATATTTTCATGCCCCAGTAATTCTTGCACTGCTCTTAAATCCTGGCTGGTTTCCAGCAAATGTGTAGCAAAAGAATGGCGTAACATATGCGGATGCACTGATTCGGGAATGCCTTTTTTAATACACCATTGCTTTAAGCGTAACTGTATACTGCGATTACCTAAACGTTTGCCTTTAGCACTTGTAAACAGCGCAGATTCAGATCCATCTACAGCCGGGCGTACTTTAAGCCACTGCTGTAATGCTTGTATTGCCTTACTTCCAACTGGTAACAAGCGCGTTTTCCTACCTTTACCATTGACCACCGTTAATTGTTTATCATGAGCATCTATATCAGTCAGATTTAATGAACTCAGTTCATTCAATCGCAGCCCGGATGAGTAAAATAGCTCAAACATCGCCACATCACGCAGCTCTAGCACTGAATTCGCACCGGCATCCAATAACGCACTCACCTGGTCTACATCAAGAGTTTTAGGCAGTTTCCTGGCTTGTTTGGGTGCTTTTACATGTTGCGCCGGATTATTGTTTGCCTGGCCAGTTTTCATCAAAAACAAATAAAAACCTCTTATCGCAGAAAGTTCACGCTGCAGGCTTTTACTGCTTAACCCCCCACGATGTCGCTCAGCTATATGCTTAAGAATATCTGCAGAATTCAACACCTTCCAGTCCGCTAACTTATGTTTGTCACAAAAACAGCTTAAATGCTTTAAATCCCTTTGATAGTTACTCACTGTATGCTCAGAAACACGCCTGACAAATTTTAACTGCTGTAAAAAGTCAATGACTTGTTGCCCGGCTTGTTCTTGCATTATACCTTGGCTTTCTTTAATAAAGCTGCGAAACGCGTTCCAATAATTTCACTGATTTGGGTTAAAAATAAATGCCCCATACTATAATGGAAACGCTCTTCTTCACGGCTACCTATTGCAACCAGGCCTTCGATTTCAGTATACGCCATAGGAATAATAACGCATGACTTGACTTCTGGAGCATTTTCTCCAAACAGAAATCTGGCTTGTGCCAAATTGGGGCGACCACAGTTAGCCTGATTACTGTTTAATTCAGTAATAAAATGCGTCAACTCTTCGCTTTCAGGATCGACAAATAAATCCACCAATGCAGTATTATTATTATCTGCGCTAATAATCCTGACGGCAAAAAAATCAGTTAAAAAACATTCAGCCAAAACCACATTCAGATTTTCAATCGCAGTTTCCAGCGTATCCGTTTCTAGCACGGCCAAGATTAGTTCGTGCATTTTATTAGCAGAATTATCGTTTTCTCTGGCAATTTCAATCAGTCCGTTTAGCTGAGATTCCATTTCATGATGCCGGTTACGAAATAATTCCAATTGCTTGGAAATCAATGACACCGCTTCACCACTAGGATGCGGAATGCTGATGTGCTCTAATAAGTCTAAATGTTCATGAAAAAATTCTGGGTGCTGCTTTAAATAAGCCGCCACTGCCATTGAACTAAGTTCACTCATAACTCTATACTTCCTTCAAAAACACTGACCGCCGGTCCAGTCATAAAAACAGGGTGATCGCGGCCTTGCCAACGGATTTTAAGCTGTCCACCCGGTAGCTCGACCAGTACCTCACTCGCTAATAGCTGCTGTTCTATGCCAATGACCACCGCAGCGCAGGCTCCGCTGCCACAGGCCAAAGTTTCTCCTGCCCCTCGCTCAAAAACACGCAGTTTTATCTTGTTTCGATCGATTACCTGCATAAAACCAATATTCGCTCTCTGGGGGAAAAAAGCATGACTCTCCAGCGCTGCGCCAATTTCATCTACAGCAGCCAGATCTACATCCATGACTTGCAATACTGCATGCGGATTACCTAAAGATACAGCTCCAAAGGCATTTTCTACATCGTTAAGTACCACCCTATACAACTTTTCTTCCTGCTCTGTTTTAAGCGGAATTAGCGCAGGCTTATGCCGTGGCACACCCATATTGACCGTGATTAATCCATCATCATCAAAAGTCAATAACAACTGCCCTGCATGAGTATCTACTAAAATGTTATCTTTACAGGATAATTTCTTGTCTCTGACAAAGCGTGCGAAACAACGCGCACCATTTCCGCATTGCGCTACTTCACTGCCATCTGCATTGAAAATACGGTAGCAAAAATCCGCATCAGAATGCTGAGCATTTTCAACTAATAGCAACTGATCACAACCCACACCAAAATGCCGGTTAGCAATAAACCGAATTTGTTCGGGCGTCAGAGAAATCTGCTGTCGAATAGCATCAATCACGACAAAATCATTACCTAGACCATGCATTTTTGTAAACTCAATTAGCATCCAACTATCCTATAAATCTCAACACTATAAAGCGAAGAATTACTTTGGTTCGCTGCACAATAAATATTCACCAGCCCATAGTTGCGCGATACTTTCACGCTCTCTTATTAAGTGCTTACGATTGCCATCAACCATAACCTCAGCCACTCTAGGACGAGAATTATAGTTTGAACTCATGGAAAAACCATAGGCTCCCGAGGAACGAATCGCCAACAAATCACCCTGACTTAAAGCCAAATGTCTATCTTTACCTAGAAAATCGCCGGTTTCACATACCGGTCCAACGATATCCCACTCTTTCTCTAGCTCTTCGCTTCCCAACTGCACTGGAATAATGCCTTGCCAGGAGCTGTATAATGATGGGCGCACTAAATCATTCATGGCAGCATCGACAATGGCAAAATTCTTATACCTGGTGGGTTTTAAATATTCGACTTTAGTGACTAAAATACCTGCATTTCCTGAAATAGCCCGCCCTGGTTCCAGTAAAATCTCGAGATTATTTTCTCCAAGCCCCGCTAAAAGAGCACTAACATATTCAGCAGGTTCAGGAGGTGTTTCATCGTTATAGCAAATACCTAAACCACCACCTAAATCTAAATGATGCAATACAATTCCTTCAGCTTTTAAGGCATTAACAATTTTCAATACACGTTCTAATGCATCCAGAAAAGGCCGAGTCTCAGTTAATTGTGACCCTATATGACAGTCAATACCGACAATCTCAATATGCGGCATTGCTGCAGCCCGACGATATTCATCCAGCGCTCCTTGTATATCAATACCAAATTTATTTTCTTTTAAACCCGTTGAAATATAAGGGTGTGTTTTCGCATCCACATCCGGGTTTACCCGAAAAGAAACAGGCGCTATCACGCCTAAATCACCGGCTATCTGGTTAATTCTATCCAGTTCACCTTTTACTTCAATATTAAAACAGCGAATACCAGCCTTTAGCGCCGCTCTAATTTCATCTTCACGCTTACCTACACCTGAAAAGACTACTTTGTTCGGATCACCTTGTGCAGCAAGCACGCGTTCAAGCTCACCCAGAGAAACAATATCAAAACCAGAACCTAATCGCGCCAGGATATTTAAGATAGCAATATTGGAATTTGCTTTAACTGCATAACAAATTAAATGCGCCTTCTTGCCAAAGGCTGAATCAAAAGCATGCCAATGACGTTCTAAAGTTGCTTTGGAATAAATATAGCAAGGTGACCCGTATTCACTGACTATGTCCGAGACAGCAACATCTTCTGCAAAAAGCGTCTGTCCACGATAATTAAAATAATCCATCAATCGCTTCCTGCTTCTTGCTTGTCGTTTTCTATCGGCGGACTTTGGATCACCTCATCGTCTACCGGCATAAATAAAGGGCCTTGCTGTCCACATGCGTTTAATACAAAGCTAAATAATATAAAAATTAATAATCGTCTGTTGTTCATGACATCAAGCATAAATAATTGAGGGTAACCAGGTTGCCAGCTCAGGAAAGTAAGCCAATATTCCCAGCAACAATAATTGTATGATAATAAAAGGTATAACACCTTTATAAATTTGTCCGGTAGTCACCTCTGCAGGCGCAACACCGCGTAAGTAAAATAATGCAAAACCAAAAGGCGGCGTTAGAAACGAAGTTTGTAAATTTAACGCAATCATAATGCCTAGCCAGACAGGGTCAATTCCCATCGCCAATAGCACCGGGCCAACAATAGGTACAATAACAAAAGTGATCTCAATAAAATCCAGCACAAAGCCGAGTAAAAACATTACTAGCATCACCATAAACAAAGCACCGAATTTCCCGCCTGGTAAATCAGACAGTAGTTCGATAATAAGTTCATCGCCCCCAAACCCTCTAAACACCAAAGAAAATAGCGCTGCACCGATCAGAATCATAAATACCATACTGGTAATTTGAGTGGTGTTGCGCATCACTTCCTGTAAAATATCTTTACTTAACTGCTTGTTGATAAATGCCAGCAATAGCGCACCCACAGCTCCAACGGAAGCCGCTTCGGTCGGGGTTGCCAGGCCACCAATAATTGATCCTAATACGGATAATATCAACATCAAGGGAGGCAATAAGCTTTTACCGACACGTAAATAAAATCCTGATTGATGTCGCCGCGTCATTTCCGGCTTTGGCATTTTGGCAGGATACATCCACGCGGTTAGGGAAATATAAATCAGATACAACACAACCAGTAATAAGCCAGGCAATATGGCCCCGGCAAATAAATCCCCCACTGAAATTGCTTCAGGCGCGAAAACCCCCATTTCTAATTGCGCCTGCTGATAGGCTGAAGATATAACATCCCCTAGTAATACCAGCACAATTGAGGGAGGAATAATCTGTCCCAATGTACCTGATGCACAGATAATACCGCAGGAAATGGCAGGGTCATAACCGCCCTTTAGCATGGTCGGCAAGGACAATAGGCCCATGGTCACAACAGTAGCGCCGACAATACCCGTACTGGCCGCCATTAGCATACCCACAATGGTTACTGCCAAACCCAGACCACCATGTAAAGAACCAAATAATTCCGACATTGCCTCCAGTAAAGATTCCGCAATCTTTGCTCGCTCCAGCATCACGCCCATAAAGACAAATAAGGGCACGGCAATCAAAGTTTCATTATTTATGATGCCAAATAGACGATTGGGCAAGGCCGTTAAAAAATCGGCATCAAAAACATCCAGTTGCAGGCCTAATAAAGCAAACATCAAAGCCGTCCCGCTAAGCACAAAAGCAACCGGATAGCCTGATAATAAGACTACAAAGACCGCAAGAAACATCCATAGAGCCATATAACTATCCATGTTTTATCCTGGTGCAAATAAGTAGACGATCTTGCTCATTAATATTGATAAGCCTTGTAAAATCAACAAGCCAGACATCAGTAACAAACAGGACTTAAGTAAATAGACATAAGGCAAGCCCCCTGAGTTACGTGACCCCTCTAATATATCCCATGAATCCAGCACATAATCCCAACTGCTCCAGAGAATAAATCCCGCCACAGGCAACAATAAAAACAGCGTGCCCAATAAATCAATCCATGCTTTGACTTTTGGGCTACAGTGCTGATAGATAATGTCCACCCGCACATGCCTATCGTGCTTCAGTGTATATGCCGCTCCCAGCATAAATACCAGCCCATGCAGATAAATAATAGACTCCTGCATCGGCATCCAGCTAATATCAAACAAATAGCGCAGCCACACGATACAAAATGTCACTAAAACCAAAGCTAAGGTCAACCAGGAGACAAAACGGCCAATATGGTCATTTAATGAGTCAATCGACTGCGTACTACGCCGAAAAAAAGAAAAAAGTAAGAACATAAAACTTCAGTAAATTGATAAACAATAATTTCGCCAGCTATTATACTGCATAACAATGTAGAGCGGACGTATCCGCTATAAATTCTAGGGAGGCACAAAATTTCCCTGAGATTTTTCTT
>CAYWLM010000102.1:0-8850 GCA_964459125.1 uncultured Methylomonas sp.
GAAAAATCTCAGGGAAATTTTGTGCCTCCCTAGAATTTATAGCGGATACAGAAAAAGGTTAAACCGTTCATGATTCGACAAATTCAGGGTGAACGACTTAACCTTCAATTGTTCCCGTTTTGCGTGGGTAGATACTTATTGCTCCACGGGGGCTACTTTTATTAAATTACAACACAGCAACAACACCTAGTCTTTTGCATCAACTTTTTAATCATCTTCAATATCACCTGATGCTAAAACTTTAAATTCAAGTGGCTTGCCGTCTACCTCGCCTTCCACATCAAAATAAAATTCCTGTACGCTTTCAACCTCGGTTATTTTAATCGCTGGATACTCTTTTTTAACGGCCTGTTGTGCAGCGGCCGGTAACTGCGAAAATGCCATACCCTGTTCAATTTCTAACACAAAACCATTGCCAGCGAAGGTAATGTCTTTACTGACGCCATCATTCATAGACTCAATTTCATATTGAGTGATGCCATCATCTTCAATGGCTTCGACTTTGGTTATACTGCTTTGCATCAGATGTTTTAGCGCTGATGCCTGAACTGCTTTAGGCAGATTATCAAAAGATACTGTTTTACTTTCCTCGGCATACAGCAAAGTAGAGAAAGATAAGGTGGTTAACGTTGTGATAAGTAATCTATTTTTCATGGTAGTTCCTGTTAATTAAATTGTGTTTTTCGGATTTTTGTTTATTTGGGGTTTATTTTCTAAAGTGACTCTCCTTTCAATGAGGTAAATATTTTCACCAGGACTGGCAATAAAACCAGCACTAAGGGCATTTGTACAATCAGCCCGGAAACAATAGCAATTGCTAAGGGCTGCAACATCTCAGAACCTGCACCAATGCCCATCGCTAACGGCATCAGTGCCAGAATGGCGGCGACTGTAGTCATCGCAATCGGCCGCATACGATTATTCCCAGCTGTAATCATGCGTTGCATAGCATTCTCAGACTCAGGCAAACTTTGATATTCTGAATAATAAAAAATACTCACCTCGGTAACGATACCGATCACCATGGTCATTCCCATCATTGCCGTAATATTTAACTCTGTCTGCGTGAGCCATAAACCTATAAAGACAGCGGCAACCGCTGATAAGGTGGTTAACATCATCGCCAATGCCACATGGAAATGCTCATACAAATACAGCAATAAAATAAAAACCAGTGCTACCGCTGCAATAAACACAATCAGTAAATCATGAAAAGCAATCCGTTGTTGTTCATATAAGCCCCCCAGTACATAGTAAACTTCATGAGGCAACATCTCAGGCTGATCCAGTGTTTTAATCACTTCGGCAACGGTAGAGCCCATATCTCGGCCACTGATACGCGCAGTGACTGCGACCATACGCTTTAAATTATCACGGGAAATTTGTGCTTGCCCCATTTCTGCTGTAATTTCTGCAATACGTTTTAATGGCACCCAATGACCATCGGGAGCCCTGATGCGTAACTGCTCCATAGCCTGTCTCGTTGAACGTTTATTTTTAGGTATCCAGACGCGTAGATTGACCATTTTTGGCCCTTCTTGCAGTTGCGTGGTAATTGTCCCGGTTAAATAATTATTTAGCGTCTGTTTAACGGCATCAGGGCTGAGCCCTTCCAAAGCGGCTTTATCACGTAGAACCCTGATATTTAGGGCATCTCCGGCAGGAATAACACCATTATTAATATCCACGACACCGGGGATTTTTTCCAGTGCGAGTGCCACTTTAGTTGCAACTTGCTCTAATAATTGACCGTCATCTGCATATAGTTTGACTTCTATCGGTTGTGGAACCGCTGTTAAATCACCAATAATGTCTTCCATGAGTTTTGCCAATTCAATGTCCAGGCCTGGTACTTGAATACTCACTTGTTCGCGTATACTGTCCATTACTTCATCCAGACTACGTCTCGGCAGAGGTCTTAAACGGATAAAAAAATCCCCTTCATTGGCTTCGGTAACAAATCCCCCTAAACTATTTCCTGTGCGCCGCGAATAGGTTTCAACTTCAGATGTCTGTCCCAAAATAACCTCGACCTGGCGTAATAAACGATCAGTTTCTGCAACAGATGTCCCTGGTGCAGCGCGGTAATCAAGAATAAAACCGCCTTCATCCATAGAGGGCATAAAACCTGAGCCCGTTTGTTGCCAGCCAAAGAATCCCGCCCCCAGCAAAGGTAGTAATCCTAATAATATTAGCCACGGCCTGGGTAATATATGCTGCAATAAGCGTTGATAGCGTTGATGAAACCAGCGTGTTAGCGCACCATTTTCTTCTTGTTCGGTGTCTTTTTGCCTAAGAGTATGTGCTGCCAGTATAGGCACAGCTAACCAGGCGATAATAAAAGAGATAAATAAAGCCGAGGCCATTGTGATCGATAAGGCTTTAAAAAAACTACCGCTGACACCTGATAAAAATGCCAAGGGCGCAAAAATAATAATCGTCGATGCCGAAGACCCCACCAGTGGTTTGGTAAATTCATTGGCCGCTAAATGAATACGTTGCAGATAAGTTCCAGAGGCTTCACGTACCCGACGTATGATATGTTCAATCATGACAATGGCATCATCAATAATCAGCGCTACTGCGGCCGCCATACCTCCAAGGGTCATGATATTAAAGCTGAGTCCCAACAAGTGAATGATCAATACGGTTGCCGATAAGGCCATAGGTACGGTAATAGCGGCAATCAAGGTCACTTTGATGTTTCTGAGAAACACCAGCAAGGTAATAATGGCTAAACCCAGACCAATTAATAAGGCTTCACGCACACTCAACGCAGAGGCGACAATTAAATCACTTTGATCGTACCATTTTGCAATTTTAATCTCCGCTGGCAGTTTCTGTTTAATGCGTTGCAGTTGGATTTGCGCGTTACGTGCAATGTCAACCGTACTACTACCGGGCTGCTGATTGATTTGAAACAGTACCGCATCATGCCCATCCGCAGTAATACGTTGCCATTGCGGTGCACTGGTTTTAACCACTTGTGCGACATCTTCGAGAAAAACCAAACCATTCTGCCCGCTACGTAAAATGGTTTGTTCTATCTGTTTGGCATTCTGAAACTGGGTATTTGCCAGTAGCAGGTACAGCTTATAATTTTGTTCCAGTCTGCCGACGGCCTGAATCACATTGGCGGCTGATAAAGCCCCTGCGATATCATTTAAATTTAAATCTAATGCAGTAATACGCGCTGGATCAACCAGTACCTGATATTCGGCAACGGCACCGCCGAGAACATCCACTTTAGCCACACCCGGAATGGCCGACAACACAGGCCTGATTTGATAAAGCGCCATATCTCTCAGTTCCACCAGACTATATTTGTCGGAGACCAGGCTGTAACCCAATACCGGAAATACGGTAGGATCCATACGTTTAACGCTAAATGCCAGGCTTGCGGGAAGTGTCGAGCGAATTTGATTAATCGCTGAGGCTACTTGTAACATAGAGGAAATCATGTCCTCACCCCATTTGAAATTAATGGCAATATCAGCACTGCCGCGACTGGTTGACGAGCGTAAGGTTAACACTCCCGGAACAGCGCGTACTGCTTCTTCAACGGGCCAGGTGACTTGCACCGCCATACGCTCGGCCGGCATGTCACCGGCATTAAGGCTAATGACCACCCTGGGGAAAGTCACTTGAGGAAATAAACTGACAGGTGTGCTGTAAATAACAAAAAATCCTGCAATAGCTAATAAACTCAGTGCAAACAGGATAGAGCGACGGTGAAAGTGAGCCCATTGTGTCATTGCGCCGCTCCTTTTATTTTATCTCCAAAGGGTGTGACGGATACAAGCATACCGGGTTCTAGCTCATAATTACCCAACACAACGACTTCATCCTGTTCCTTTAAGTCTGCTGCGAGCACTGCAATCTGAGTGTCATTGCTTAATCCGACCTGAACCTGATGCTTGACCGCATGTCCGTTTTCAATGGTGAACAGGCTATAACCTCCATCATCAGGCAAAACGGCCTGTTGCGGCACTACAAAGACATTGCGGGAGGAAATTATAATCTGCGCATCGACAAAATCATTGATCAGTAAAGTCTGGTTCAGCTCGGGCCGGACAAAAATATTGAGTAGACGTGTGAGCGGGTCAATCTGTTGCGTGACAATTTCGATACGTCCTTTAACCGGTTCTGAAACAGGGGTGTTAACGGGCGTAATCAGCACTTGTTGATTGACTTTTAGATACTCATAATCCTCTGGTTCGATGCCTAAGCGCACCACCCACTGGTTTTGGTCGACCAGTTGTAATAAAGGGGCGCCAGCGGCAATGATTTGCCCTTGCTGTACGTTTACCAGATATACAATACCGGCATGTTCCGCCTTGATCTGCTGTTGTTTAGCAATGCCCTGATCCGCTAGATTTTGTAACATTACCTGGGCGCGTTTAACACGTAAGCGAGAACTGACCAGATCTTGCTTAGTCGCAAGTTTAAGCTGTATGCGTTCCTGCAATAATTGATTTTCACGTGTGGCTGCCTGTAATTCGCTCTGCGCCTGCTGCCATTGCAACATAGCCATTGCCCCCGGTTTTAAAGTCAGTAATACATCACCTTTTTGCACAACTTGTCCCTGATTAACCTGAATCTTATCCACTTTACTAAGATAAGGTACACTCAAGGTGATTAATTTCTCGGGTAAAGGTAAAACCACACCATAAGCGCGCAGGGTTTCCTGAATTTCACCTTTATGAAGTAGCATTGTTTCAACCTGTGCCACGGGTTCAAATTGGGTCTCAGATGAGTTAAGCGTTAATTCGGAGGAAGGCAAATCTTGTGATAATAGCCTATAAATCAGCAAACTGACGCTAATCAGGCTCAGCAGAGTAATGCTAAGAATGATGTTTTTAGAGATTTTTTTCATTATTTATTTCCGTTAGAATCGGAGTTTGGCTGGTAAATACCGCTAGCAACCTCTAAGCCAATCTGTGCCTGAATTAACTGTAATTTCAAGCTGAGTAAACTAATTTTTTTATCAGTTAGGCTATTCCAGGCAATATAATAATTTAGTACATCCACCTGGCCGGTTTCAATAGCCGCCTGATAGGCATTGACCAATTTTTCTAAATCAGGAATGGCATAGGCAAGGGATTGAATTTGTCGGGTTGTTGAGTTAATCGTTACCAGTAATTCAGCAATATCTGCTCGCGCTTGAAATAGGCGATTGCTATACTGATCGAACAATTGTTGCCGGGTGGCACGTGCCAATGCGATTTGTGCCTGATTACGGTCAAAAATTGGTAATGTCATTGCAACACCAAAGCCCATGGTATAAAGATTACTATTATCTAAGGCTTGATTAAGACCAAGGCTGATTTTTGGAAATTGTTGTAACACTGCCACATGTACCTGTTCTTCCTGACTTTCATAGCCTTGCCTTAACGCTAATAAATCCAGGCGTCTATTAGCTAAATCGCTGATTAGATCTTCATAAGCAGGCAAGTTAATCTGTGTTGCCAGCGGGATAGTTTGCTGTAGGGGTATTATTTCATGCGGTTTTAGCCCTAGCGCTCTATTCAGACGTTGCAGCTGTTGTTTCTGCTGTTGTTCCAGTGCAAGCAAACGAATATCAACCAGGTTTTTCGCCGACACAGCGGCTACTCGCTCCAGCTCTGTTACCAGGCCGGCATCGGCAGCTTGCTGCAGGCGTACACGGTTTTCTTCCAGGCGCTGTGCCATTGTCGTTAACAAGGCATGTTGGCGGGTGTACACAATTAATTGATAGGCGGCCACCTTTGCCCCCTGGGCAATTTGCCATTCCTGCCAGGCGATTTGTAAATCCACATCTTGCTGCTGTTTTTCTGCGGCTGATATTTTGCTGGCTTGCCAAATAAGCGAAGTCACTTCCCAGCTAAGGCCGACACCAAACGCATTATTCATACCTAAATCAGTACCTCCGGAAGGCGCCGCAAAACTGTAAGAGATTTGCGGGTTAGGTAATAAGCCTGCCTGTAATAACTGGGCATTGCTAATGCCATGCTGATCTCTTATTGCACGTAGCTCAGGATTACGTATAACAGCTAGAATAGCCGCTTCATCTGGTGATAAACCATCCTCTAAAACAAATTTAATCGACTGCAGCAAAGGGTGTTTTATAGCTTTGGCCTGAACCGTCAATTGTTCAATATCTGGTGTTGCTAATGGTTGCTGAATTGTGTTCTCCGTTATAGGTTGTGCATGATATTCGGCGCAGCCGGATAACAATGAAACAAGGACTATAAATAGCGACAGTTGACAGCTCTGTATCGTTTTAATAAAACACATAGCTATTGCATCCTTTATCCAAAGATCATAGATATTAGTGATATGTTGTCGGTATGATTTTAAGTCCATCATTGAATTTTAGCGGAAACCACCTTGCCAAAACCTTTCCGGATAATTACCAAATAGTAAGAAAGTCCGATTACAAAAACGAGTATTATGGCTACTATGCGAATTTTATTAATTGAAGATGATAAGCAAGCCGCTACTTACCTAGTTAAAGGCTTAGCTGAAAGCGGTTACTCGATTGACCATGCTGCAGATGGTGAGCAGGGTTTGGATCTGGCATTAAGCGAACACTATGATGTCCTGGTTGTTGACCGAATGTTACCGAAACGCGACGGATTATCATTGATACGTATGTTGCGTGCTGACGGTAACACGACACCTATTCTGGTTTTAAGTGCATTAGGTGAAGTGGATGACCGGGTCGATGGCTTGCGTTCAGGTGGTGATGACTACCTAATCAAGCCTTATGCTTTTGCTGAATTACTGGCAAGACTGGATGCGCTAGTACGACGACGTACAGCAACTAAAACGGTTACCCATCTAAAAGTTGCAGATCTTGAGTTAAATTTGCTCAACCATAAAGTAAGCCGGGCAGGGCAGTTAATTCGCTTGCAGCCGATGGAATTACGTCTGCTTGAATTTCTGCTGCGCCATGCAGGTCAGGTGGTCACGCGCACGATGTTATTGGAACAAGTCTGGGATTTACATTTCGACCCTCAGACGAATGTTGTCGATACGCAAATAAGCCGCCTGCGTAGCAAAATTGATAAGGATTTCGATAAACCTTTATTACACACCTTGCGCGGTATTGGTTATAAACTTGATGAGCTTGCGTAGATTACTTAATTCTTCAGCAATGCGTATTGCTTTGCGCTATGCAGGGATCTATGCAGTCTTTATGACGTTAGGTCTCAGTGTTTTATACTGGACCAGTAATCGCTATGTAGACGAACAAATCATTGCGGGCTTGCATCAGAGAATGATTGAATTAGTCCATATTGATACAGCAAAGGGGCGGGATAACCTCATAACCGCGCTGAATGCACAACAGGCGGGTAATGTTAAGCTGCAACGTCACTTTTTGCTGCTCAGTCCCGAGCATCAGAAGCTAGAGGGCGATCTGCAAGCCTGGCCCCCTGATCTTAAAATAGACGGTCATGTGGTGAATGTCTGGATTGCAGGTAAATTGATTTCAGAGCAGAGCACAGCAGATGGTTATTGGCCGATGCTTGCTGAAACATTAGCAGATGGTAGCAGGCTGTTATTAGCTCAGAGTTTAGATCAGGCTGAAGAGTTACAGGAAGTTATTCTGTATACCATCATTATTATCCTGTTAGTCTCAGTTGGATTAGCGCTAACCATGGGGTGGTTTATTGGGCGAACCTTGTTGGCGCGCATTGATAAGGTCAGTATGACCGCTAAAGCCATTAGCTCGGGTAATTTTTCTCAGCGCGTACCACTAAGTGATCGAAACGATGAATTTGATGAACTCGCCACACAATTGAATAATATGCTGACGCGTATAGAGAAATTGCTCGCGGGTATGCGCCAGGTCACCGATAATATTGCCCATGACTTACGCCAGCCCTTATCGCGATTACGTAATCGCCTGGAAATTACCCTATTAGAAAAACGCGATATGCTGGAATACCAGCAGGTCCTGGGTGAAACTATTGAAGATGCCGATGAGTTGATTCGTACCTTTAACGCCTTGCTGGAAATAGCGCAAACTGAAGCAGGAAGTTTGCGTGGTGAATGGCAAACAGTTGATATGACCGCTTTGCTTGCAGACCTGGGTGAGCTTTATCAGGAGCTAGCTGCATCAAAAGACAAGCACTTATTGATCAATGTTCAACAGGGATTGAAAGTCACCGGAAATCATCACTTACTAGCACAAGCCATCAGTAACTTACTGGATAATGCTATTAAGTATACTGAAAATAAGGGGCGAATTACGCTGAGCGCTAAGCAGCACGCAAAGGGATTTGTAGTGCAAATCAGTGATAATGGCTTAGGCATTCCATATGAAAAACATTCGCTGGTGCTGGAACGATTTTATCGCCTGGATACTGCTCGCAGTACAACTGGAAATGGTTTGGGACTTAGCCTGGTAAAAGCGGTTATGGATCTGCATGGTGCTACTTTAAAATTTGCAGATAATAAACCTGGATTAGCGATTTATCTGCATTTTGAAAGCGCTACCAAAGGCACAAAGGTTTAGGTTTGCCTTTTCACTATAAAAAATAAAATGCACACTTTTTTACCTGCAGCGGACGTTGTTGGAGGTATTTGATTTAAAATTAATATTAAATTTTCTCAATGCCGACATGGATGAGTCTATGCGCTTGGCACCAGCCGCATATGTTACTTATCGTGATATTGAAAGCACTATGCAATTAGGCGAGTATCGCATGAAAAAAAGGGTTTTGTTAATATTATCCATGTATGTCACTCACCGTCATCCGGATTTTTGGCAATAGCCTCTGGAGTTCCGACTGGAACGATTTTTGCACACGCTGAAAATCCTGGAAACGGAGCTTAGCGAAGTGAAGATTTTTAGTCCTCGAT
>CAYWLM010000103.1:0-8747 GCA_964459125.1 uncultured Methylomonas sp.
TGAATGCATTAGATCGTTATGTTATTAAGGAGGTTTTAAAAGGCACATTAATAGCTTTGCTAATGCTCTATGCCCTGTTTAATCTGTTTACATTAAAGGATGAATTGAATTATCGCGGGGTTGGTGATTACGATTTAAAGCATATCTTAATGTATATTGGATTAATGATTCCGCATTATTTATATGAATTAATGCCTTCTGCTGCCTTGTTAGGCAGTCTTTTTGTCCTGGGAGGTATGGCTAATCATCGTGAGCTATTGGCTATGAGGGTTTCAGGTGTATCGGTGTTTGGTATTATTCGTTCAGTTATGTTAGCCGGTATGATTTTGGTTGCTTTTTCGTTTGTAATTGGTGAGTTTATAGCGCCTGATGCAGAGAAAAAAGCGAGAATTTTACGCAGTGTAGCAAAAACACAGATGCCTGTTGCTAGAACAAAGCAGGGTATATGGTTGCGCGATGGCGATCAGTATATTTATATACGGGATATTTATACTGAAGGGAATATTGCCAATATTTATATTTATGAGTTGGATGATGAGCGGCATTTGCGGAAATTAACTTATGCTAAGAGAGGAAATTATCTCGATAAAGAGCAATGGTTACTAAAGGAAGTACATATTTCAGAAATTTCTGCTCTGGGCGTTAAGGCAGAGCAAATAAATGAAAGCATTTGGTCTTCAGTTATAGATCCTGAGGTAGTCGATGTGGTGGTTGTCGAACCAGAGAATATGTCATTGAGTGATCTTGCAAAATACATTGATTTTTTACAAGAAAACAAGCAAGACTCTGCAAAATATGAATTAGCCTTTTGGGCAAGGTTAATTAACCCTTTTATTACTTTGGTTATGTTGCTGGTTTCTGCGCCATTTGTTGTCGGGGTTGGTCGTGGAATTTCTTTAGGTCCCAGGATGATGCTCGGTATTTTAATTGGGATGAGTTTTAATATTATCGATAATACGGTTGGCCAAATGGGTATTGTTTATGGCATAAACCCACTATTAGTTGCAGTATTGCCGAGCAGTATTATTTTGTTAGGTGCGCTTTATGCGATTGGTAGGCTACGCTAGACTTGCATTGTGTTTTATCAGTCCAGAGTCGTGTATGAAGCAGGCAGTATGTTTAATTTAATTGCCTAGCGAAATAATATATGACTTAGAGCAAAGATCCTGCCAGGTCATACGATCTTTTTGCCATAGGCGCCAGAACACACCCAAGCCAAAGACTAGCCAGGAAGCGCAGGCAGTAATATAGCGTATAAAGGCTTGTTTCCAGTTTATATCTGCATGCTTTTGGTTCACTAGACGTAACTTCCAGGCGCGTAACCCTAATGTTTGCCCGCCATGCGTCCAGAACCAGCCATAAAATATAAAGCTAACGCAGAGTAGGTAAAGACGAAAAACAATAAGACTTGATGAAATAGTTACTTTGCCATGATTTAAAAAGTGAAATATTGCTGTGGCAAATAGAAGTACGGCAATAACCAGAATAAGGTCGTAAAAAATGGCAGCAATATAACGAAAAAAACCTGGCTTTGCAGGGGATGCAGATAAGCCAGGTTTTTGAGATTGTTTAGCCAATTAATTTTTGAAGATGGCTAGTTTTTGACCCAGGAAAAGGCAATAGCCAATTAAAATGGCGAACATGCCTAAGGAAAATATGACCGGCGGCTTATGGAAAAGCAGAATAAAAAGGTCAGATATCACTAAGGCTGATAGAAAAGGTTTATCTAGAAAAACGTCAAATATTTTTTTAAGCATTGTTCCCCCTGGTTTTGAACTCACTTACATAAGGCTTGGGAGCTCGAAGTGAGTGATAAAAGTTGATTATTAAGATTAAATTCATATCAACTGATGATTCTACTATATAATTTGCTTTTATTGTGAAAAATAATACTCAGAGCATAAGCATTTTTTATTTATTAAAAATAAAGAATGCTTATGCACAGCAAAGGTTTTTAATTTTACATAATAAGTGGTAAATAGGGCATATACTATAATAATAAGTCTTGATAGAAGATTTTAGCAGTCATATTATGCTTCTTGTTTAAGATAATAAAGGAAGAGAAAAATTTTAAGTTTTTTTAAAAGATTAATAAATAAAGCGCAAAGCGTGGACCAGCATGATGTCGGGCCTTCATCAGAGGTAGAGGCAGTGCTAGGTTTGGAGCCGGTAATTTATACTCGCTCTGAACATAATATCTCGCGTAGCCAAATTAGTAGTAATGCCTTAAAAGTTCTATATCGTTTGAAAAATGAAGGCTACGATGCTTATTTAGTGGGGGGGTGTGTCAGAGACTTGTTGCTAGGGCGCGAACCAAAAGATTTTGATGTCGCGACTAATGCGAGCCCAGAACAGGTAAAACAGGCTTTTCGTAATTGCCGGTTAATAGGTAGGCGCTTCCGACTGGCACATGTGTTTTATGGTCAAGAGATTATTGAAGTTGCTACATTTCGAGGCTCAAGTGAGGAAGTACAAGACTTGCAAAAAGTTGATCAGGATGGTCGCCTAATACGTGATAATCATTACGGTACTATAGAAGAAGATGTAATACGCCGCGACTTTACTGTTAATGCACTTTATTACAATATCAAGGATTTTTCCATTGTTGATTATGTAGGCGGAATGGACGATCATCGTGCCGGAATGATGCGCTTGATTGGGGATCCGGAAACACGTTATCGTGAGGATCCTGTAAGGATGATTCGGCTGGTACGTTTTGCAGTAAAATTAGGATTTTCAATCAATGCAGAATGCGAAAAACCTATTTTTCATTTAGCTGATTTATTGGCTAATATTCCTGCTGCAAGACTGCAAGATGAAGCTTTAAAATTATTTTTATCTGGCTATGCAGTAGAAACGTTTGAAATGCTGCGTCATTATGGTTTATTTGCCCATCTATATCCTGCAGCTGAAGTTAGTTTGAGTAGCGAGGAGCAGGGCTTTCCCAAGCTTTTCATTGCTAAGGCTCTAGAAAATACAGATAAACGTATAGCCGAAGGCAAGAGCATTGCGCCCTTTTTTCTTATCTCTACTTTTTTATGGGATGCCGTTAAAAGTCAGGCTAATTTGAATCTGGCTGAAGGCATGTCTGAATCAGTTGCATTTCAGCAAGCATCCAGCCAGGTTATTTCCCAGCAGTTAAAAAGTACCGCTTTTCCTAAATATATAGGGATGGCGATGCGTGATGTCTGGGGATTGCAATCTCGTTTTAGTAATCGTAGTGGCGCGCGTGCTTATCGCTTGCTAGGCCATCCAAAATTTCGGGCGGCTTATGATTTTTTGCTATTACGTGCAGAAACCGGTGGAGCGGAACCAGAGCTCGCTAGCTGGTGGGGGGATTTTCAGGTTGTATCCGAAATGCAGCAAAAGAAATTGCTTGCCAGCATTAGTAAAACCCCATTCAAAAAACGTAGGCGTAGACGTAAGCCTGCTATAAAAAATCAACAGCATGACTAAGGAAATCGCTTATATAGGCTTAGGCAGTAATCTAGCGACGCCTGAAACGCAGATAAATGCGGCACGAAATGCTATCGCAGGTCTGGCGGGAGTGTCAGAGCGCGCTTTTTCCAGCTTATATCGCAGCCCCCCCATGGGCCCCCAGGATCAACCAGATTATATCAATGCCGTGATGGCCATAGAGACAGATTTGTCTGCTATAGAGTTATTACGTCACTTACAGCAAATAGAGCTAGATCATGGGCGTGTACGTAAAGATGAGCGTTGGGGACCAAGAACACTGGATCTGGATATATTGCTTTATGGCCAGAATATCATTGACCAGCCAGATTTAATCGTGCCGCATTATGGCCTGGCAGAACGTGCCTTTGTTTTGTATCCTTTACAGGAAATTGCACCTGTACTTGAAATACCGGGGCAAGGAAAAATAACTGATTTACTTGCCTCCTGTCCATTAGATGGCTTAGTGAGATTATCCTGATGAGTCAATATTCAACGATTTCCAAGATTAAAATAAAGACCATAGCTGACTTGCAGGGGATGAAGCAAGCGGGGCTAAAAATAACCAGTTTAACTGTTTATGACGCCAGTTTTACAGTCCTGCTAGATCAGGCGGATGTTGATGTGCTGCTAGTAGGTGATTCTTTAGGCATGGTTGTGCAGGGACATTCCAGTACATTACCCGTGAGCATGCAGGATATGCTCTATCATACTCAAATAGTAAGCCGTGCCCGCCAGCAGGCATTTATTATTGCCGATTTGCCTTTTATGAGTAGTGCAACACCGTTGCAGGCAGCTGAAAATGCAGCGTTATTAATTCAGCAAGGTGGTGCGCAAATGGTAAAGCTTGAAGGTGCGAAAATTGAAGCTATTGAATTTATGGTGCAACAAGGTATACCTGTTTGTGCGCATTTAGGTTTATTGCCACAGTCAATTTATCAATTAGGTAAATATAGCGTGCAAGGTAAAGAGGAAAAAGACGCAGAAAAAATATTGGCAGATGCTGTGCAAATTGAACAGGCAGGCGCGCAAATGTTAATAGTGGAGTGTATCCCGGCCACATTAACACGGCAAATTAGCGAACAACTTTCGATCCCGGTCATAGGCATAGGCGCTGGAGTGCATTGTGATGGTCAGGTGCTGGTATTGTACGATATGCTAGATATTAGCTTAGGTAGAAAGCCACGCTTTAGTAAAAATTATATGCAACAGTCTGACTCTATATTTGCAGCAATCCAGTCTTATGTGGCTGAAGTAAGAGAACAAAAATTCCCTGCGCAAGAACACAGTTTCTAATATGCTAGTTATTAAAAGTATTAAGCGCTTACGTACGCAGATTATGCTCTGGCGTTTGGCGGGTGAGAGCATTGCATTTGTGCCTACCATGGGCAATTTGCATGCCGGGCATTTACAATTAGTTAAGGCTGCAAAAGCACGGGCAGAGAGGGTTATCGTTAGTATATTTGTCAATCCTACGCAGTTCGATGAGCAGAATGACTTTACTAATTATCCACGTACAGAAGATGCTGATCTAGAAAAATTAGAGTCTGTAGGTGTTGATATTGTCTATATGCCGAATCGGGATGAAATGTATCCAGGGCAAATACTCACTAAAGTAAGCGTTAGTCAGGTTTCAGAGCAACACTGTGGTGCTGCGCGGCCAGGGCATTTTGATGGAGTTGCAACAGTCGTATGTAAGTTATTTAATATAGTTCAACCAGATACAGCTTTTTTTGGCGAGAAAGATTTTCAGCAATTAATGGTGATACGTGCCATGGTGGCTGATTTGAATTTTCCGATAGAAATAATTGCGGTATCCACATTGCGTGAATCAGATGGTCTAGCCATGAGTTCACGTAATACTCATTTGAACGAGATGCAACGGCAACAGGCAGGACAATTATATCAAGCGCTCTGCCTTGCAAAGCAGGCGGTTATAGAGCGGAAAACAAGCTTTTCTGAAATACAACAAACCTATCTTGGAATATTAACCGGCCAAGGTTTTAAGCCTGATTATTTTTCTATTTGCAGGAGGTGTGATTTACAGGCAGCGACAGAAGAGGATGTACAATTAATTATTCTCGCAGCTGTGCGGCTTGGTAAAACCCGTTTGATTGATAATATACAACTAGATCTGAATTTCTAATCCTTTCAGGTATATAAACTTGCCGGGTTTAGCAATGTGCTTTTAATAAATGACTGCATATTATTCAAATCGTCGCGGGATTTACAAAGCGTCACCTGTTACCTGGGCAGCTAGCTGAAGATTAAATACTTATTCCGTTAACTATTTTGTTCAAAATCATTTGCTTAGAGAATATATTTAGAAACTCACCAAAAGCAGGTGCTTGTATAAATTGCTATATTTTGACATAATTACGGGTTCTCAAATTTCTATAGACCATAAACTGATATGCAAATTACAATGCTTAAAGCAAAATTACATCGAGCAACAGTAACTCATGCTGAATTAGGATATGAGGGCTCCTGTGCTATTGATGGGCATATACTTGATTACTCAGGGATAAGAGAATACGAGCAAATCCAGATATATAATGTCAATAACGGTGAACGGTTTACTACCTATGCGATAAGAGCAGAAAATGGCTCGGGTATTTTCTCCATAAATGGAGCGGCGGCACGTCTAGCATGTCCAGGCGATTTTATCATTGTCTGCTCATACGCAGAGCTTAACGAAGCTGAATTAAAAAATTACCAGCCGACTCTGGTATATTTCGATGGCAAAAATGAAATGATCAGAACTAGTCATTCTATTCCAGTTCAGGCTGCCTGAAGGTAAGGCGGAATAGCGCTAGCGTATTCCGCCATTTGAGCTATTCCAGATATTTTTCCATCTTCCCATATAATCAGGATTGCAATAGCTTTAGCCATTGCTGTCACTGTCATTAAAAAATCGTCTATCCATCACGGATGCTGTATAAGGCCTACATTCAGATATTATGCACAGCTCCTCTGAAAGCGCATTGTTTTTTAGTTTGAGTTGGTCGTCAGTCTACAGTCAAGAGCGGGCATTCAACATTTTTGCCAAGACAATAATTTACATGTTTACAGATATTTTTGATAAGATTAATATTTCAATTATAGTCTAATTTCAAGCTTGAAAATTCAAGTGCTGAATATTATCCGTATCCGATTATCTTATATTAAACGCATGTTATCTCCTTAAGAGTTACTAGGCTTAAACCTGTTTCTTGATCGATAACTACTGCTAGAATGCAAGATAACCAGACCGGGATAATCATTTGTTAAATTTTTAAGGAGTTGCGATGGAAAGTAAAAATGGTTTGACAATAATTGATGATGAGCCGCCACCCACATTGGAAGAACTTGAGGAACAGATAAATCATCTAGTGAAACGGCTTGGGGCCTGGCAATCAAGTATCGCCATCCAATTGCCAACCAGGCAGGACAAGCAAGAATTTCTAGCGGTAATGGGAAACTTCCTAGATCGACTTGAGCGTGCAAATAAAGCCTATTATGAGATCATTGAAGCCGTGGATTTCAAGCTTGAAATGATCAAAAGCCATCCAAGGTCATACACACTGGATCCAGAATTTGGAGAAACCGTTAAAATCATGAAGTCAATGTCTGACGTAAAGAAAAAATGGTGGAAACACAAAAAAGCATGGAAATAGTAAGCGATCCAAGCAGGATAAATCATAAAAATGGATAGTCAGGTGAAATGCCTCTATTTGTCCAACTATTGAATTAATATGAACACACAAATAGGACCAACGGGTTGGGGTAACGAAAAATTATCAAAGTTTATTGAGCATGCACATAATAATGAATATGCAACATTTGAATCCCATCAATTCGCGTATAAGTTGCTTAGCCAGTTAGATGAAGGATTCCATGATTTTGCTGAAAAACTAATTAATACAGAACATGTGCTCCCCGCGCTGCTCTATATGCGTTCACATTCTGCATTTAGAGCGGCATCACGTTTGGCAATGAGCGGCCAGATACCAGAAAGCTATGTTATGTCTAGAAATTGCCTTGAGTATTCAGCGTACTCATTACATATCTCAAAATCCATAGATGCAGAAAAAATATGGTGCGAAAGACATGATTCACAAACGAATAAATCTAGAAGCAGGGCGGAATTTGGATGGGGGAATGTATCAAGAACATTAAAAGAGAGTGATCCCGATTTATACAATAAAGCCTCGGAATTATATAACAGTTTAATAGGTCACGGCGCACATCCAAATGAGAAGGCAGTTACATCCTCTTTAAGAGTTCCTGTCACATCCAGGGGTTATAATCTTTTTCAGATATACTTAGATGGAAATAAGGAACATATTTCGGTTGGTTTGAAGAATACTTTGAGCACAGGATTATGTGCCTTGTATATTTTTCGTTTAATCTGGAAAGAACGATTTGATATCGTAAATCTATCTACGCAACTTGATGAGATCAACAGAAATCTAACAAGGGCGTAAACTCGGACCCATAAAGCGGCGTTCGTTCCTCACGCCACTTTATGGGTCCGGTTACGCCTGACGTTAGCTGCTTAAAAACTCATATTATTAATCGCCAATAGTTAACATACGTGTTAACATCATCAAATGAAAGAAATTCACTTTTATCGAACTGAATCAGGTGACTGTCCAATTGAAGAGTTTTTAGATTCGTTAACGGGAAAGCAGGCCCAAAAACTAGCCTGGGTACTCCAACTCATTGAAGAAATGGAAATTGTTTCTGTTCAATATTTTAAAAAGTTGGTAAACACGGATGATTTATGGGAAGTTAGAGTTCAAGCAGCTAATAACATATTTAGGTTGCTTGGATTCTTGGATGGTAACCACTTAATTGTTTTAAATCACGGTTTTCAAAAGAAAACTCAGAAAATACCTAAAAAAGAAATTCAGATTGCGGAAACTCGAAAAAAAGACTATCTCAAAAGGAGATATAAACTATGAGTGATTTAAAGAAATATATAAGTAATCGTAAGGCTAGTGATCCTGAGTTTGCTAAAGAATATGGAGAAGGATACCAATCTTTTAGAATTGGAGCGATATTGCGACAAGCAAGAGAAGAATCAGGCTTAACCCAAGAAGAAATAGCAGAACGATTGAATACAAAAAAATCAGCTATATCAAGAATTGAAAATCATGCAGAAGACATTAAGCTTTCTACATTAGAAAAGTTTGCATCTGTCTTAGGGCGTAAGATTGAGGTTTCAATCACATAAAGTAGCTAACGAACAAACAAGGTATCCGCTATAAATTCTAGGGAGGCACAAAATTTCCCTGAGATTTTTCTTC
>CAYWLM010000104.1:0-8644 GCA_964459125.1 uncultured Methylomonas sp.
AAGCCTTTAAAGTAAGTAGAGTAGCTTGTCTAGGTGGTAAGAATCGACGGTTACAGATACTCGGAGACTGTCCGAGAATAGGCAGCTTAAGGAAATACCTAAGGCTGAAATTAAAATTGTTTAATTCTTTTTAATGTTGCCTTTTTTCTTCGCATTTACCTCTATAGGTTGATTTTTTACACCTATTACTCCTGTTTTTACCTATATCACCGGGTTTAATTCCATTTTTATGAATTTTGGACGGACGATTCCTCTGAATACTGCTTGGGTTATTTTTTTGATATTTTGAGTTGCACAGACCAGTGAAAATTCACCGGGAAAATTAGCAGCGGCTTTGTTTTTCTGGAATTACCTACGTGTGGGCTCTTAATTCACATTTAACTGGAAAGATCGGCTTTCAGAATTCCCACTAAAAATGATTAACGCTGTCAATTGTTCACCTACATTCTTATCATAAACCAAAGACATGAGTCACGGTTTAGACTGTGGGCAATAAGAGGCATAACTGATTTAACGGTTTATCTAAATGGTTTTTCTGCTTTGATAGCAACAATAAAACCAATCACTCTAATGCAATGGTCCGCCCCATTTCCTAAACGGCTTCAAATGAGCCATGATGTTTTTTCGAGCAACCATCAAAACAGAAGTGAGGCAGACCATGAGCAATAATACTGCGAAAAAGCGCCCCCTCAGTTTGTTAAACCTTATGTCAAATCGAATAAGAATGATGCGGTTGATGCAGAAGCTGTCTGTGAAGCAATACAGCGACCCAATATGCGTTTTATAGCAAGTAAAACGATTGAACAGCAAGATATCCAAAGCTTGCATCGTATTCGCAGTCAACTGGTAGCAAGATAAACTTCTCAGAGTAATCAAATACGGGGATTGTTACATGAATAGGGTATCGTGATTTCTTAAGGGATTACGACTATCAGAAAATCTCTGCCTGATATTATAGAAGATGCAGAAAATCTGTTATCCGTCATTTTTCGTGAGCAATTAAGCGCACTCTATTATGAAATGGTACACCTTGATACCTGCATCGAAACCTTGGAACAAAGCTTAAAAAGCCTTTTGTTCGCAAAATGAAGACTGTAAACGTTTATTGACTATTCCAGACCTTGGATTAATGACAGTAACAGCACTGATAGCGGTAATAGGTGACATAAACGCTTTTAAGAGTGGTCGTGAACTTGTCGCCTGGTTAGGGCTGGTTCCAGGGCAACACTCCACGGGATGAAAACCGACCTTGCTAGGTATTAGCAAACGAGGAGATAGTTATAAGAGTAAAACAGATACAATAGCTAAGAAACCGTTAGCAACGAGTTGCGTTGCTAAATTTTAAGGGATGGCATAAAAGTTAACACCTGCATTCCTAAGAACCTGCTAGGGTCTAGGGCCCATTGAGGCAGTGAATCTGATTTAGGTGCAGAATGCGTGGATTCCATCAGGGCTAGAGGTATTAGACAAGCTCAGAAAAAGGCCGGATATATGGATGCAATATTTTCTTTATGTTACGAACAAACAATTCTTGCAATACGGGGCGGACCATATATGTCCCCTTTGATTCAGAGCTATGATAATTGAATTTTGGAAATTAACCGAATGAGAAAATATGCAACTCACAAAGATAGAGCGAATCCTTCATATCTTCACCGAAGTGAGATCGGGGGAAGGTTATACGGCAGTTTTAATGTTTACCAATGTATTTCTAATACTCTGTGCCTACTACTTTATTAAGCCCTTAAGGGAAGGCTGGGTTGCAGTTTCGGATATATCAGGATTGTCAAAGATGGAGGTCAGGGCTTATTCAAGTTTTGCTCAGAGTCTACTTCTGTTGTTCATTATAGGTTGGTATGGTCGTTTAGCCACACACTATAGCCGCGTTTCGTTAATTACTCGTGCAACCTTGTTTTGTATAGTTATTATGGTGATCTTCTGGTTTCTCCAACCCGGATTTTTTATTGAAAATTTACCGGCTTCTGGAATCATATTCTATCTCTGGGTTGGCATGTTTGGTGTTTTTGTAGTTGCCCAATTCTGGACTTTCTGTGCCGATATTTACACTGATGAAAGCGGAAAACGTTTATTGCCACTGATTGCAATAGGTGGAACTACAGGTGCTGCGGTCGGATCCGGGATGGTCGATCTGTTTGTTAATACCGGTATCATCCCTACGGAAGCTCTGCTTCTCATTGCTACCTTACCCTTGTTTATATCGATTAAATTGACTCGTATTGTCGATGCTCGTCATCGAAACAAGGTATTGTCAGGTATGCTTAAATCTAGTAAAGGAACGCGTAGCCCAGTAACTGATAATAAGAATATTGGATCGGTCTTTAGCGGTGCCAAACTAATATTTATCAGCCGTTTCTTGCTACTAGCTGCTCTAGTCACATTACTGACTAACTGGGTGAACACTAATGGTGAAAACCTTTTGTTTAGAGTCGTTCAGGAAACACTGACAAACTTGGCGGCTGAACAAGAAATAACGGATTCGCAAAAGATAATCGAATTTACCCGGGATGGTACGACAGCTTTCTATGGAGACTTCTATTTCTGGGTGAATATCATCGCTTTGTTACTGCAGTCTTTTGTCGCATCTCGACTGCTCAAGTTGGGTGGTTTTGGTGTGATCCTGATGATGCTTCCTGTTATCGCTTTGGTTTCCTATACTGCCATGGCATTGTTACCCATTTTGGCGATTGTAAAAATAATGAAAATTGTAGAAAACGCCACGGACTATTCAATTAATAATACTGCGCGGCATGTACTTTGGCTACCGGTTGATTCAATGACGAAGTTTATTGGAAAACCGGTCATAGATACGCTTTACGTACGCGTGGGAGATGGTTTGTCAGCCGTTACGGTACTGATTGGTGTGCAGTTATTAGCGCTGTCAACCACACAGTTCTTTATATTTAACATTTCGTTAGTTGTGCTATGGCTAATATGTGGCATACTGCTAGTGCGTGAGTACAAGAAGGCTTCGTCAGCTACAAATGTATCAGATGAGGAAGCTTAGTTTTATTTTTCTTTGAGCAACTGATTTCTCCAGAATTATTTAACAAATCCTGTTAATTTTAAGCTGTGTTCTTATGCGTTTTACTCTTTTATTCTATATCTCATTGATGTTCTTCTAAAAAAGGTCCTGATTATGCGTCAATACAATAAGTATGTGATTGCGATTTTACTTATTTTTATCTCTACTAAGGGCTGGTCTGCAACACCTCAGACAACTGAGTTTAAAAACTGGATTAAGGCCATGAAGAAAGATCCGAAAGGACCTTTTATCAGTATTCATTGGTATTGTAATGACGGTGAGGTTTTACCCCCTGAACCCTATGCGTGTAATCAGCATGGAGGGGGAATTCAACATGGTAAGTTAAATAAAAAAGCGTTAATACTACGAGAGAATGGCTACTGGATTGCCAATTTACTGGCGGGAATAGATGCTAAAAACACTTTGGCTCGTGATGATTTTCTTGATTGGTATAATCAGCTATTAATTGAAAAGTTTTTGTTTAGGACAGATAATGGCTGGATTCTGGAAAAAGCTCAATTTTACCGAGGTGCAATCCAGGAAGAAAATGAACGGGATGGTGCCAGGAAATTACTCATCGCTCTCACCGCAAAGCCGGAATGGATCGGACTGCGTTACCCTGCCTTGCGAATTGGAGCTCAACTCCTTCCTCATGGCGCAGATAGCACTTCAATTCAAAAAGTTCGGCAATGGTCGGTTGCTCTGAATGACAAAGATAAAGGTTTTATCAAGCTACGTACTAAAATCCACATGTCTCCTGATGCTGGGGATGCCAACCTAATTCGAGAATATGCGAAAAATATAGGTAATCATAGCCTTCAAATTGAGTATCTGGAACTGGCAGAGGAAATAGATCGCATTTTTCAAACATCTCCCTTGCCTGAATTACTGGAACAAAATGCAAAATTATTTTCTGGCGGGCCATGGTTGCAAGAGATATTACGCAAAGCAGGCAAAGCTTACAGTTCTAACAATAGTCCCGAGAGTCACTACATCACTACTGCTCATTTGCTCTCCGACCTTCGTAATGCGCTTCCTAATATTCATGATTTACCCGTAAGACTGCGCATACTTGATTTGAGTCTTGCGGTTGAGACAGCAAACTTCAAAGCCAGCACTCAGCTAAAATCTACACTGGAAAAAGCCAGTCGGCAGGAACGAATATTCTGGTTACAAAATGCTGCTCTGGCTGCCTATGGTATTGGTTATATCAATTTAAGAAGTCTTGATGCAGTTCATGCTTCTATACAACGATTACAGCAACAACAGATTTCTTTAAACTATTATTTCAATGAATTGAAATATCTTGCCCGTGTGCCTGGCTGGAGTACACAGGAGCTGCGATTTCAGTTTTATCAATCAATGATGAAGCTGGCTGAAATTGAGCCAAATGCCAAACTCTTTATTCAGGATATGTTACGTGGAAGTCCTATGTTGTTTTTTTCGCAAACACTGGATAGCCTTAGCCGTGATGCCAGCCAACTTGTTGGGACGACACATAAGTTTTTTGATCGCCAGATTGAAATTGGATTGCATGCCCTCAATCCTGGGCTGGCCAGAGGTAAGCTTTATGCAACAGCTGATCTCACTGATTTTGCAACATTTGATCCACAAGGTATCTATCTATTACCTGAAACTATTTCCGAACTTCCTCCCATCGCCGGTATTGTCACCATTGGCGAAGGTAATCCACTTTCTCATGTTCAATTACTGGCAAGAAACCTGGGTATACCCAATATTACCGTCAATGAGAATCTACTTGAGCAAATACAAGCCCATGACGGAGAAACAATCGTTATGGCAGTCAGTCCAAATGGCTTGGTTGAACTTAACAGCGATTCACAGCAGTGGCAGGATTTTTTTGCTACTAAACCTATTCAGGAAAATGTTGTTATTCGACCCGACCTTGAAAAGCTTGATCTGACTGTACGAGAGTTTATAGACCTGGGATCCCTTAGGGCCTCTGATTCTGGTCGCATTGTCGGTCCTAAGGCTGCTAAACTTGGAGAGTTGTATTATCATTATCCAGATAAGGTTGCAAAAGGGCTAGCCATTCCGTTTGGAATGTTTCGTGCAATAGTATTGGACGCACCGTACAAAAATACTGAACAAAATGTGTTTGAGTGGATGGAAAGTCAGTATGCAGTTATTCATGCCTTACCATCAGGTTCGGATCTACGCAAACAAATAACGGAGTCTTTCCGTGCTGAACTCTATGACATTATCATTAATACGGATATAGGTGATCATTACCGTAACGAACTGCGAAAAACCATGCTCAAAACTTTCGGCACAACCGAAGTAGGAGTGTTTATTCGCTCGGATACGAATGTAGAGGATTTACCCGGCTTCACCGGAGCAGGCCTTAATCTGACCCTGTTTAATGTGGTTGGTATGGACAATATTTTTAAAGGAATTAATAAAGTCTGGGCTTCACCCTTTACTCTGCGTGCATTTTCCTGGCGACAGTCACTGATGGAAACGCCTCAACATGTTTATCCGGCAATATTGCTTATGCAGACTGTTGCTAATGATAAATCTGGTGTGATGGTTACGCAGAATATAAATACCGGTGATATGGATATATTATCCGTCGCTACAAATGAAGGTGTTGGCGGTGCCGTTGATGGGCAATCTGCTGAATCTTTACAAATTGATATGAGTAATGGAGAAATTCGATTATTAGCCACAGCATCAGCCCCCTTTCGTAAAGTACCCTCGCCTGAAGGTGGTATTGTGGAGTTACCGGTCAGTGGTTCTGAAACTGTATTAAAGCCAAATGAGATACAGCAATTAGTAAAATTTGCTAAAGAATTACCGAATACATTTCCTGCAATCAAAGATGATAAAGGGTTGCCTGCACCGGCTGATGTCGAATTTGGATTTTACAATGGGAAGTTACAATTATTTCAACTACGACCTTTTTTGCAAAACAGCAAAGCTCAGGAAAATTCCTATTTAATAAATATGGATAAACTGCTACAAAGCAATATGAACAAATTGATCACAACGAATGGTGTAGCGGAATAAAATGAGAATTACAATTAAATTGCATCTGTTTATTGCTTTTCTATTTCCTGTCATCCTTTATGCATATCCTGTAGACGGTTACAAGGAGACCGGGATTAGGCGTGTTGAAGCAGCGCGTCTTGCAGTATTAGGAGAAATACACGGGCAACCTCCGGGTGCTTTGCTGCCAAGCCAATATCTTGGGCTTCAGTTATTAGATTACCCAGAACTGAATCTGCCACAACCGGATCCAGAATTTACGAAAAAAATCATTAATTTATTAGGGGGGGAAAGTAGTCGTTATGGAATTTCTGTACTTGATTTTTCCGATCCTATTCATCCTCTCTATGCAGAATACCAGGGTGATTTCCGGCAAAATGTAGGTAGTGTTGGTAAATTACTGGTTGGATTAGCTATTTTTCAGGCTCTTGCTGATATTTATCCAAATGATATTGAGGCCCGCAAAAAAATACTGCGCGAGACTGTGGTCACAGCTGATGATTTTATAATGACAGATCATCATACCGTTCACATCTGGAATCCAGTGAGTAAAAAACTGATCATTAGACCCCTAAGAATTGGAGATCAAGGGGGGTTATGGGAGTGGCTAGACTGGATGTTATCAGCAAGTTCAAATGCAGCAGCGGCAACGGTAATGAAGCAAGCCATGCTGTTAGTACATTACGGTAAAGATTATCCGGTTGGAGATGATGAGTCTAAACAGTTCTTCAGTATTACGCCCCGAAAAGAACTGGGTCAGTTATTGACAAAAACATTCATACAACCAATAGCCCGTAATGGGCTCGACCCGGAATTTTTTCGGCAAGGAAGTTTTTTTACCCACTATGGAAAGAAAAAAGTACCGGGTACCTCAAGTTTTGGTACAGCACGGCAACTTATGTTGTATTCCTTGAGAATGGAACAAGGCCGGCTAGTTGATACGTTTTCCAGTCTTGAGATCAAACGCCTGCTATACATGACTGAGCGTCGAATACGATATGCATCATCGCCTGCATTATCGGAGTCGGCGGTCTATTTTAAATCTGGTTCATTATACAAATGCAAACCGGAACCCGGTTTTGTGTGCAAGAAATATCACGGCAATGTCAAAAACTATATGAATTCAGTAGCGATCATTGAATCACCTGTGGGTGAAATCCGTCTTGATTATATAGTGACGTTGCTCTCCAATGTACTCTATAAAAACTCCGCAGTTGAGCATCAGACTTTAGGTACTCGTATTCATCGTGTAATTGAAGCCATGCACCCGTATCAAACAGTAACTGCAGGAGGAATTCCAATCGCTGCGAGTTTTGGAGAAAACCTTATTGGTTATGAAGAAAAGCGCAATCAACGACTGCAGATTGTCAGAATTCAAGCCGCACTGAAAAAACTGGGTTATCCGGTTGGTGAAATAGATGGAAAAGCTGGTTCTAACACACATGCAGCTATAAGAAAATTTCAGACAGATGTTCAAATCAGAGCGGATGGTAAACCATCCGCAACCTTACTTGAACGGCTTAATGAGGCAGTTGCGAGTCATTAACAGCCACCATCTCTGGAACGATAAGATCATGCATTGGAACAATCATTTTCTCTAGCCATTTGCCTCCATTGGGATTTTCGGCAAGTGCCACTACGATAAATTTGTGTCCACCGCTTTCAACGATAGCACTGTCTGCGTGCCAGGCTCTCCATGAACCTGATTTACGATAAATTTTAGCACCAGGACGGGCCTTCTCCAATCCTTTGACAAATTTGTGATGGATTGCGGGATGAGACAAAATTTCTTTCATTTTGCTGGCTAGAGGTTCAGAAACCAGGCGGCCTGTTTCTAACAGATAATAAAACCGAGCCGTCTGCATTGCAGTGGCACCGTGGGAAATATTATGCAGAGGATCGCGTTTCCATGCCTTGGATTTACCATATTCCTTACCTACCCATAGTCCGCCATTTTCATCTCGGTCATAAAGTTTGTAACGGTCAGACTGTAAAATTTCCGCAAGTCTTGCTTCACCAACGCGATGGTACATTTCAGTCGCAGCTTGATTCGAAGAATATCTGATCATATCGATCAATGTCTGGCTAGTGTTTTGATCCAGTTTCATTTTTCCTCGCTCGATTTCCACAAATGCCCCCAAAAGAATGGCGATTTTTGGAAGACTGGCAGCATAAACCATATTATCCCCATTGATCGTAGCAACTCTAGGATGATGAAGGTCGGTAATATCAACCAAATCCAGGCTTAGTTTCTTACTTTTTACCGCCTGACCAAGTCCAATCGAATTAATTACTTTTTCCAGACTACGTTGTAATTCAGGGTCTATTGAATCCGTAAGGAATGGATAGGTATCAGCAACACAGAGGCGGGATGCAAACAAGCCAATAAGCAGAAAAGAACAAAGGAAAAATTTTAGTTTTTTTAATAAATTCATAAATACGCCTTTCAAATCAATTGTGCAAAACAATTGAATATATTCCCTATAATAATAGATATTACCTGAATCCGCATTGAAGTCACGGATTTAGGAGTACCACAATAAGCTGGGGAAACGCCGCTTATAATAAAATGCAAGGTATTCCGACACAGCA